>NZ_JBQCIE010000052.1:0-70357 GCF_051954055.1 Humibacter sp.
TATATTCGACACACATGGTTTTTTATTCAATTCGTTTTTTCTTCTGTTTTTTGGCCTCAAAACCGTCTTATTCCGCGACGTGAAGCCCGAGCTACACGTGGTTCCAGTGCCGCAGCTTCGCCGGGTGCAGCCTGATCCAGAGCACGACCGCACAGCGAGCCATGAAGTCGATCGTCATGACGGCGATCGGCTCGCCGTCTCGCTGCAGGATCAGCCCGGGCTGGTCGTTGACCGGCCGCTCCAGAACGACGAGCCCCGGCCGGCTCGCCAGGCCGTGCATCAGCACCATCGCAGCATCGTCCACACCTCGCACAATGTGCGCGCGCGGATGCTCCTCGTCGCCGGCGTCCACCACGACGGCCACGTTCGGCGCCAGAAGCGATGCCACGCGAGCTCCGTCGCCACGCTCGGCGGCCAGGTGCAGGTCGTGCACCGCCCGGTGGCTCGGTGACTCGACGATCGAGCGCCACGCGGCCGTCCACGACCGATTCCTGTCCGTCATGGTGCGCAGCGCCATCCGACGCATTGCGTTCACCCTTCCAGCATGCGCCAGGCGCCGCGGAAGGGCTAACCCGATCCTGCCAATCGGGTTAGCCGGCGCGCATCTGCGGGTAACGGGAATAGCGGGCCAACAATCAAAGTTGAGCCATGTAGACTCAAGTTTGTACGGGCATCCGCTCGGCGCAGAATCGTGCTCAGACGACACGCTGCGACGACGAACGGGTGCCGCGCCACCATAAGGGGAGAAGTAGATGGCGAACATGCAGGGCGCGCCCTCCACTCAGGAGGAGCAGAAGAGCGCGCTCGAACAGTACGGAGTGGACCTCACCGCGCTGGCCAAGGCGGGCAAGCTCGATCCGGTGATCGGTCGCGACTCCGAGATCCGCCGGGTGAGCCAGGTGCTCACGCGGCGCACCAAGAACAACCCGGTGCTGATCGGCGAGCCCGGCGTCGGCAAGACGGCCGTCGTCGAGGGCCTCGCCCAGCGCATCGTCGCCGGGGATGTCGCCGAGTCGCTGAAGAACAAGCGGCTCGTGTCGCTCGACATCTCCGCACTGGTCGCCGGCGCCATGTACCGCGGCCAGTTCGAGGAGCGGCTGAAGAGCGTGCTCAAGGAGATCGACGAGTCGAACGGTGAGGTCATCACGTTCGTCGACGAGCTGCACCTCCTGATGGGTGCAGGCGGGGGCGAGGGGTCGGTCGCGGCATCCAACATGCTCAAGCCCATGCTCGCCCGCGGCGAGCTGCGCCTGATCGGTGCGACCACGCTCGACGAGTACCGCGAGTACATCGAGAAGGATGCCGCGCTCGAGCGCCGCTTCCAGCAGGTGTACGTCGGTGAGCCGAGCGTCGAAGACACGGTCGCCATCCTGCGTGGGCTGAAGGGTCGTTACGAGGCGCACCACGGAGTGACCATCTCGGATGCCGCGCTGGTCGCGGCTGCGGCGCTCTCCAACCGCTACATCACGGCGCGGCAACTGCCCGACAAGGCGATCGACCTGATCGATGAGGCGATGAGCCGGCTCAAGATGGAGATCGACTCGTCTCCGGTGGAGATCGACCAGCTGAAGCGCCAGGTGGACCGCATGAAGCTCGAGGAGCTGGCGCTGAAGAAGGAGAAGGACGAGGCATCCAAGGAGCGTCTCGCCAAGCTCCGCGACGAGCTGGTGCAGCACGAGCGAGAGCTCGCCGAGCTCGAGGCGCGCTGGGAACGTGAGCGCATGGGGCTGAATCGCGTCGGCGAGCTCAAGAAGAAGCTCGACGAGGCGATCACCCAGCGCGATCTGGCGTTACGCGAGGCGAACTATGCGAAGGCATCCAAGCTCGAATACGAGACCATCAAGCAGCTGCAGCGCGATCTCGACGAGGCCGAGAAGGCCGAGAGCGCTCCGGATGAGCCGCGCATGGTGAACGAGCAGGTCACCGAGGAAGACATCGCGGCCGTGATCGCGGCGTGGACGGGCATCCCGGTCGGCCGTCTCATGCAGGGCGAGACCGAGAAGCTGCTGAATCTCGAGAGCGAGCTCGGCCGACGTCTCATCGGACAGAAGCGCGCCGTGCACGCGGTGGCGGATGCCGTGCGCGGTTCACGGGCCGGCATCAGCGACCCGAACCGGCCGACCGGGTCGTTCCTGTTCCTCGGCCCGACCGGCGTCGGCAAAACCGAGCTGGCGAAGGCGCTCGCCGAGTTCCTGTTCGACGACGAGCACGCGATGGTGCGCATCGACATGAGCGAGTACGGCGAGAAGCACACCGTCTCGCGCCTCGTCGGCGCCCCTCCCGGCTACGTCGGTTACGAGCAGGGCGGCCAGCTGACGGAAGCGGTGCGACGTCGCCCGTACAGCGTCATCCTGCTTGACGAGGTGGAGAAGGCGCACCCGGAGGTTTTCGACATCCTGCTGCAGGTGCTCGACGACGGACGCCTCACCGACGGGCAGGGCCGCACGGTCGACTTCCGCAACACCATCCTCATCCTCACCTCGAACCTGGGCTCGCCGATCCTGATCGATCCGACCCTGTCGTGGCACGAGAAGGAGGAACAGGTGCAGGCGCTCGTGCGACAGGCGTTCAAGCCGGAGTTCGTGAACCGGCTCGACGACATCGTCGTCTTCTCCGCGCTCAGCGAAGAGGAGCTCGGCGAGATCGTCTCGCTCTACATCGACCGGCTGCAGGCCCGCCTGCACGAGCGCAGGCTCGAGCTCGGAGTGACTCCGGATGCCCGTGCCTGGCTCTCGGAACGCGGCTACGACCCGATCTACGGGGCGCGTCCGCTGCGCAGGCTGATGCAGCACGAGATCGACGACCGCCTCGCCACGGCGCTGCTGGAGGGACGGATCCGCGACGGCAGCACCGTGCGGGTCGACCTCGCCATGGACGGCGAGCACCTCGAGGTGACTCCCGTGGAGTAGCTCAGGCTGCGGCCCGGTCGCTTTGAACTGCAGAAGTGGTTCGCCGCGCTGTCTCGTGGAACCACTTCTGCAGTCGAAACCGGTCGACCGCGCTCTACGCGGCGACGACGGCGCGCGCCGGCTCCACGAGGAGCCGGCCGCCGTGGCCGCTCACGCTGAAGCCGACGCGTTCGAGAAAGCCGCGACAGTCCTGGCTGCCGGCGTCCGCGCGCAGCCAGATCGGGCATCCGTGCTCCTCGGCGATGCGCGCGAGGCGCCGCATGGCCAGCGTGCCGATGCCCTGGCCGCGGTGCTCGACGAGCACGCCGAGCTGGATGAGCTGGATGCCCCCCTCGCGCATCACGGTCATCATGCGGCCGCAGAGCCGGTCGCCGGTCTCGATGGCCACGTCGACGGCATCCGGGAACTCGGCCGACGTTCGCACGCGCTGTTCGACGTACTCCATGCTGGCGAACGCAGCCCGCGTCGCCGCATCAACGGCGAGCGTCGCTATCTCGGTCGTGTGCACCTGCTGGAACAGTCTGAAGAGCGCCGGGCCGTCGGTGGCGATCGTTGGACGATAGCGCAGGTCGTCGGCGGCGATCACGGGCGCCGGCCGGTGATGCTCGACGAGTGGCGACGAGCCGAGCGACGCGAACGTTCCGAGCCCGCGATGAAGAGCTGGGCATCCGGAACCGCGCACGACGTGAGCTCGGTGAGGCGATAGACGCCGGCGGGCGGCGGGGTCGAGGAGGCCGTGAACATCAGGCCGAAGCGGGTCTCGGCGCCGCCGGTCAGTTCCTCCACGGATGCGAGGGTGAGGTCGTAGCTGCCGTACTCGCTGGCGGCCTCGAAATGGTGACCGACGGCATCCGCATACAGGTCGCGAGCCGGCACGGATGCCTGCGCAACCGCCGGCACGATGCTCGCCGCCATCGCCACGCCCGCGTACTGCGGCGCACCGGCCAGTATGACCGTGCGCCGCGTCACCGAGCGGGCACCCCCCACATTCCGTTTCGCCATGTCCACGCTCCCCCAGCGTCAATCGACAAAGTCTGGGTGCCACCTTAGGACGCTCCAGAGGCCGACGGAAGAGTCGAGCGCGCACTTCGTTGGAGTTTTTCGACGGATGTCGGCGTGTCGCGTCGTCGACGCTCGCGAGGTGGCGCTACTGGTGCCCCGCAACCGCGAAAAGGTGGACGCGAGATGCCGCGGTCCGCCGAAATGGCGGCATCTCGGGCCCACGATTTCCGCTGCGATCCCGAAGCGCCGGCAGATAGAGTGTCGGGATGCATTCCCTGGTTTTCGTGGCGCCCTCTGGGCGTGAGGAGGTCGCCGGCGTCCCAGCCGGCGGCAGATAGGCGGCTCTGCCGTCCCCTCATCCACCATTCCGGCCAACAGGTCGGCCACGAATCCGAAACAGGAATACCCATGCTTCCCGTAACCGAGCGGGAGATCCGCGCGTGCTTCGTCAACGCCACTCTCCGCGAACGCAACAACCTCACCCTGCCCGCCGACTTCGCCGACCTCGACTGGGACGCCATCGACTACCTCGGCTGGCGTGACCGCAAGCACGACGGCGTCGCCTACGTCGTCGTGCGCCTCACCGACGGGCCCGTCGGCATCCTGCTCAAGCGAGCGGATGCCCGCAGTCGCCACAAGTCCCAGTGCTCATGGTGCGAAGACGTGCACCTGCCGAACGACGTCGCGTTCTACGGCGCCAAGCGAGCGGGCAAGGCCGGACGCAACGGCGACAGTGTTGGAACGCTCGTGTGCGAGAACTTCGAGTGCTCGGCGAACGTGCGCCGCAGGCATCCCGCTCCTTACCAGGGCTACGACGTCGAGGCGGCGCGGGCGGAGCGCATCGAGGCGCTGCGCGAGCACGTCGCCGCGTTCGCTGCTCGAGTGCTCGACGGGGACTGAGCCTCGACGCGGCCTGAGTCTCTCTACAGGGACGCGAGCAAGAGCGGCTTGACATCATCCAGAGCTGTATACAGAATACAAATGCCCTCAAGCACACCCGTTCCAACCCCGAGCCTCTACCGCACTCGAAGGGGAGAAAGCCATGGCCCGAATGATCAACCTACGCAGACTCGGCATAGCGGCCGCAGCCGCAGCAATCGTCGCGACATCCCTCGTCGGGTGCAGCGGCAGCGGCAGCGGCAAGACGACCGTCGTATGGTCCACCTGGGGTACGCCTCAGGAACTCACGCGTGATCGTCAGTTCGACACCCAGTTCATGAAGCAGCACCCGGACATCGAGGTCAAGCTGCAGCCGGTCGCGGACTATGGCGACTACCACACCAAGCTCCTGACCGAGCTCACCTCTGGCACGGCTCCCGACGTGTTCTACATCGGTGACGATCAGATCGGGAAGTTCGTGCACTCGAACGTCTTGATGCCGCTCAATTCGCTGATGAACTCGAAGGACAGCCTCACGAAGCCGTCGGACTTCCCGGAGGGTCTGCTCGGCGCGGCTGAACAGAAGGGCCAGATCCTGGCCGAGCCCAACGACACCAACCCGGATGTCTTCTGGTACGACAAGGTGGCGTTGAAGAAGGCGGGCGTCACAGAGGATCCCGCAACATTGGCTGCTCAAGGCAAGTGGACGACAGGGACGTTCCTCGAGATGAACCAGAAGCTGAAGGACTCGGGACTGATCGGCACGATGTTCTGGAACTACTGGTCGACCCATTACAGCTGGATCTCCTCGCAGGGCGGGAAGGCCTTCGACAGCTCCGGCAAGTTCGTCGCGAACACCGACTCGAAGAGCGTCGCTGCGATGACCACGCTCGGCAAGGAGTTCCAGAACGGACAGTTCGTCGTCGCAGACACGATGCCGACCGGAGACGGCTCCGATGCCGCCTTCTCGGCGCACAAGGCCGGTTTCTATGTTCAGGGTCGATACACGATCGGCACCGTCAAAGCCGCGGGCGACCCGCAGAACTACGACATCGCGCCGTGGCCGACACCTAACGGCACGCCCGCTCCCACCGGAGTCGCGACGAGTTATCTGGCGATCAACGCAAAGACCAAGGTGAAGAGTGCAGCGTTCGAATTCTGGACCAGCTTCCTCAGCAAGCAGGGTCAGACCTTCCGCCTGAAGGGCGGCGGCAATGCCGTGCCGTCGATCAGCGGTGCAGAGTCCGTCGTGTTGGACGGCTACCCGGCTCACGCGCAGACGATGCTGACCCTGCTCAAGACCGGCTTCGAGGACCCGAAGCCTGAGGCGGACGTTCCCGGCCTCTCCACCCAGGTGAGCGCGATCATGCTCAACCTCTACCAGGGCAAGGTCACAGCGAAGCAGGCGCTCGATCAGACGGCCGCGCTCATCAAATCCAAGACGGGTGCGTAGGAGCACAACGTGAGCGCTCCCTCGATCTCGGCGGTCCAGACTCTGGACGCCGTAACGCCGGCGCCAAGCGCACCTCGTAAAGAGGCGCCTTGGCGCCGGCGCGACCGGCGATGGGGATACGTCTTCGTCGGTCCGCAGCTCGTCGGCATGGCCGTGTTCGTGGTCGTTCCGTTCATCGGCGCCTGTGTTCTCGCCTTCGCCAGCTGGAACGGCCTCAATCCGTTGCAATGGGTAGGCGTATCGAACTTCGTCACCGAGCTGCACGACCCACTGCTCGGCAGAGCGATCGTCAACACCCTGCTCATCGCGCTGATCACGGTGCCGGTCGGGCTCGCCCTCGCAGTCATCGTGGCGGTCGCTCTCGAAAAGCTGAAGACGCGCACCCTCTACCTGTTGCTGTTCTTCGCTCCTGGCGTCACGAGCAGCATCGCCATCGCGATGATCTGGCAGCAGCTGTTCCGCAAGGACGGCGCCATCAGCACCACCATCTCGAACATCTTCCACGTGGCTCCGCCGAACTGGCTCGGCGATCCGCACCTGGCGCTCATCGCCGTGTGCATCGTCACGATCTGGTCCTCGCTCGGGCTCAACGTGATCATCTTCCTGGCGGGCCTGCAGAACATCTCGCCCTCTGTGATCGAGGCCGCTCGCATCGACGGAGCGGGAGTTCTCACACTGTTCTGGCGCATCCGACTGCCGCTCCTGTCGCCGGTGATCTTCTTCTCGACGGTCATCGCGTTCATCAGCTCGCTGCAGACCTTCGACATTGTGTTCGTGCTCACCGCGAACGCAGGGCCCGACAACGCCACCCGCACGATCGTCTACCACATCTACGACCTCGGGTTCGGGCAGTCCCACTTCGGGCTCGCTAGCGCCGCATCCATCATCCTGCTGGCCATCACCTTGGTCATCACGGCGCTTCAGTTCGGCCTGCAGAAGAAGTTCGTGCACTACGAGTAAGGGCTATCCATGACAACCACCACAGTGATACGGACGGGTGGCGCCGCGGGGCGAGTGCGTCGGCTGATTCTGCACATCGTGCTCGTCCTGGCCGGCCTGGCGATGGTCTATCCCTTCATCTGGATGCTCATCACCTCGTTCAAGAGTCTTCACCAATTGCTCACCGCACCGTTGAGCTTCTGGCCGCAGCCGTGGGTTCCGCAGAACTACGTGCAGGCGTGGAACGACATGCCGTTCGCGCAGGCCTACGTCAACAGCATCTACATCGCCGTGCTCGTCGTCATCGGCACCCTGATCACCGCTTCGATGGCGGGTTACGGGTTCGCGCGCATCAAGTTCAAGGGCAGCCGGGTGCTGTTCGTGATCTTCCTGGCGACGCAGATGATCCCGATGCAGGTGACGCTGATCCCGTTCTATCTGCTCATGTCCAAGCTCGGCTGGGTCGACTCGCATCTCTCGCTGATCATCCCTGCGGCGCTGGCCAACCCGTTCGCGGTGTTCCTGATGCGGCAGTTCGTGCTGTCGCTGCCCCATGAGCTGGAAGAAGCGGCCCTGGTGGATGGCGCGGGACGCTGGAGGATCTTCTGGAGCGTGGTGCTCCCGAACCTGCGTCCCGGTCTCGGTGCCCTCGCGATCATCGTCGCGCTCAGCACCTGGAACAACTTCCTGCTCCCGCTGGTGATGCTCAACAATCAGGACCTCTTCACGGTGCCCCTTCTGCTGCAGAGCTTCCAGGGACAATTCGGCTCGGTCAATTACGGGCTCATCATGGCGGCGTCGGCCGTTGCGACCGTGCCGATGCTGATCGCGTTCGTCATCGGCCAGAGGCAGATCCTCAACAGCATGGCGGCGTCCGGGCTCGGCGGCAAATGAGCGAATGCCTGGGCATCACGAAGTTCCCCGACCTCCGGCAGGCACCGTTCACTCTGCCGAGAGCCCGGCTGCTCGTCTTCGCGGATGCCCGGGACGCGGAGACTCCCGAGGCACTCACCGTGCGGGTGGCGGAGTACGAACGCAGCCTGGACGACTGCATCGTGATCGAGCGACTGCGCGTTCTCGACGAGCGGGAGCGACCTCTGCCGATCACCTCCGTGCGCCCGGAGCGGATCGAGTTCGGTGGGCGCGTCGATCTGACCTTCGCCAGCGAGGGTGCGCTGAGCGTCGGTAGCGACGGCGGAGGCACGTGGTCGCTGGAGCTGCGGATGCCGCCGGGCGCGCTCGAAGAGGTATCCGGGTGGAGCCTTCCTCTCCCGTCGGCTCCTCGGACGCGGTTCGCCGGAGCGCGTGTGTTACGGCGGGATGGCGGTCTGATCGAGCTCGGTGAGACCGGCGGCGGGGGCATCGTTCTCAATACGCTCGACGGCCCCGGCCCTGCTCCAGATCACGGTGCGCACTTGGCCGCGACGGCGAGCATCTGGGCGGAGTGGTTCGCCCGCTGTCCTGTGGTGCGTGAGGACCTGCAGGACATGGTCAGGGACTGCTGGTGGGTGCTCGGTGCCAACATTGTCGAGCTGCCGGGCCAGGGACACGCTCGGGCCGTCGTTCCTTCGAAGATCGGGTACGTCGGGCTGTGGCAGTGGGATGCCTACTTCATCGCCGCCGGCCTGAGGCACGGCGACCTCGAGTTGGCCCGCGAACAACTGGACCTCGCGCTGCGATTTCCGACCGAGCTCGGGCAACTGCCCGACGTGGTGCACGACGACGGTGTACTGGCGTCGAGCGATGATCTCCCGCCGGGTGATCGAGAGAATCTGCGGAGACATGCGTCGGCGGCCGCCGATCCGACCGCGCCGGTACCCCTGACCAAACCGCCTCTGACGGCCTGGGCGATCGCCAAGCTGGCCGAGAGCGGAGTGGATGCCGATTGGGTGCGTCGCTCCTACGAGGTGGCGGCGCGCTCGCAGGAATGGTGGTTCCGTCATCAAGACAGCGACAGCGACGGCCTGCCGGAGTACAGCCATCCGTATTCCTCCGGCCTGGACGACAGTCCCGTCTTCGACGCCGCGCTTCCCGTCGCCTCCCCCGACCTGACCGCCTATCTGATCGTGCAGGACGATCTGCTCGCCCAGCATTTCGATAAGCAGGGCGATCCGGACCGCGCCGATCAGCACCGGTGCCGCTCAGCTCGCACCCTCGAACTGCTCATCGAAAGCTGGGACGGCGAACGGGGATTCTTCCCGGCCGTCGGCGGTGGGAAGCGCCTCGACTCGTACACCGCCGTCAGTCTCCTGCCCCTGCTCACCGGCCGCCTGCCCGAACCGATCCGCGATCGCATCGTCGGCACGCTCGACGACCCGGAGAAGTTCTCGACGCCCTTCGTGGTTCCGACCGTCGCGGCAGACGACCCGGACTTCTCGACAGAGCGCATGTGGAGGGGCCCGGTCTGGATCAACATCAATGCCCTCATCGTCGAAGGGCTGCGTGCATCCGGCGAGCCGTCCAAGGCGCGCGAAGTCGCCGAGCGCACGGTCCGGCTCGTGATCGACGGCGGTGGCCCGCACGAGTACTTCAACCCTGAGACGGGGCAGAAGGCGCGCACCGCGACAACGGCATTCGGATGGTCCGCGGCTCTCTTCATCGACCTGGCGGTGGGCCTCTCGGCCTAGAGGCCGTCCTAGCGACCTTGCAGCGCTACCCTCGACCGTGTACTGTATTCAATATTCAGTACGCGTGGCGAGACAAGGATGTCATATGAAGCTGCTCAGAGCGCTGGCGGTCGCTGCCGTCGTCGCCGTTTCACTCGCCGGCTGCGCGGCCGGCGGAGTCGGCGCCGGGGGATCCTCCGCGAAGCTCGACCCTCATGCCAAGGTGTCTGGGTCCATCACCGTGTGGTCCTGGGACACCGCAGCGACGGCACTCAAGCGCCTCGGCGCCAGCTACCAGAAGAGTCACCCTGGCACGACGATCAAGGTGATCGACGTGGGGTATGACAACGCCTACGACAAGATCTCGGTCGGGCTGCAGGCGGGAAGCGGTCTTCCCGACGTGGTCACCATCGAGACCGATCACATGCCCGGTTACGTCACCCAATTCCCCAAAGGGTTCGTCGATCTGAGGCCGGTAGCGGCAGGCCTCAAGAACGACTTCGACCCCTCCAAGTGGGCGGCGAACACCGGCAAAGACGGAGCGGTGTACGCGCTGCCGTGGGATTCCGGCACCATCGCACTCTTCTATCGCTCCGACTACCTGAAGCAGGCCGGTGTCGATCCGTCCTCGCTCACGAGCTGGAACGACATGCTCGAGGTCGGTAAGAAGATCAAGGCGGCCACCGGCCACACGCTGTTCACCATGGACCTGTCGACCGGCGGCTACTTCCAGACGCTTCTTCAGCAGCAGGGCCAGGGCATCTTCAACGCCAAGGGCCAGATCACTATCTCCGACGACGCGGCCGTGAAGACGCTCACGATGCTGCAGCAGCTGTACAAGGCCGGGCTCATCAACAACGTGAAGGGCTGGGACGCCGAGGTGTCGGCGGCGAAGAACGGCAACTCGGCCATGGACGTCAACGCGGTCTGGTGGATCGGAACTCTGACGAGCGAGATGCCGGAGCTCTCCGGCAGGTTCGGCGTCACGGAGCTGCCGGAGTTCTCGGGAAGCGACGTGCGCACCTCGAACAACGGTGGATCGAACCTGGCGGTGACGAGTCAGTCCAAGAACCCGCAGCTCGCGGCCTCGTTCGTCGAATACGCGTTGGCGGACAAGTCGAATCAGGTCTCGATGATGAAGCAGGAGGGCATCTTCCCGTCCTACCTCCCGGCGCTGAAGGATCCGCTCTTCACCGAGCCGTCCCCGTACTTCGGGGGGCAGAAGGTCTATCAGCTGTTCGCCCAGCAGACCGCGAACATCCCGCCGGTCGTCTACACGTCGGATAATCCGGCAGCGGCGACGATCGTGGACAACGCGGTGGTCGCTTCGGTCGTGAACGGTCAGGATCCGAAGTCCGCGCTCGAAGGGGCGGCGAAGCAGATCGCCACAGCGACCAAGCGGACGATCGCGGGCTGACATGTCTCGGGCAGAGCCGATACGGGTCTCGATCGGAAAGCCAAGGGACCGCGCGGCGGGGGCGCTGATGCACAAGCGTCAGCGCCCCGGCATGTGGTTCGTGCTGCCTGCCGCGGCGCTCTTCGTCGTCTTCTTCGCGTACCCGCTGCTGGCATCCATGTGGCAATCGCTGACCAGCACATCGGGTGGCGTAGCGACGTTCGTGGGCGGCCAGCAGTATGCGCGGATGCTCTCGGATCCCACACTGATCCAGAGCCTTATCAACGCGGGGACCATCCTTATCGTCCAGGTGCCGATCATGATCGCCCTGGCACTGGGACTGGCGTACGTGCTGAATCAGACCTGGCTGAAGTTCAAGGGCGGCTTCCGACTCATCTACTTCCTGCCGGCGGTGACGACACTAGTCGCCTACTCCGTCGTGTTCCGCGTCATGCTGACGACCGACGGCGGCGCAGCGAACCAGGTGCTTGGTCTGGTCGGAATACCGCCGATCGACTGGCTGAACAACCCGATCTGGGCGATGGTGGCCGTGATCGCGTCGATCACCTGGCGCTGGACCGGCTACAACATGGTCATCATCCTGGCCGGAATGCAGTCGATCCCGGCCGAGCTGTACGAGGCGGCGAAGCTCGACGGCGCCGGGAGATGGACGACGTTCACCCGTGTCGTCGTCCCGCAACTACGTCCGGTGCTGATCTTCACGACCGTGACCAGCACCATCGGCGCGCTCCAGCTCTTCGACGAGAACTTCATCCTCACCGGCGGAGGTCCGAGCAACGCGACCCTGACACCGGTGCTCTACCTCTACCAGGTGGGATTCAAGCAGTTCGACTTCGGCTACGCCTCGGCCATCGCCTGGCTGATCGTGGTGATCACGGCGGTCATCTCGGTCATCCAGTTCTGGCTGATGCGTGAGCGGGGCGAGAAGCGGGGTGGCCCGACACGGCGCATCGGTGCCCGGGCTGAACGAGAAGGGGCGGATTCCCGATGAACCGCGTGATCGGACGTTTTCCCGTCTATGCGCTGCTCGCCGTCGGCGGCGTGATCAGCATCGTGCCGTTCCTCTGGATGATCACGGCTTCCACGCACAAGACGAGCGACCTCTTCGCGACGCCGCTGCCGGTGCTTCCGGGCGGCGAGCTGCTCGCGAACCTGCTGCGACTGCAACAGGAGACCGGATTCGCCCAGGTCATGCTCAACAGCCTCGGCATCGCGATCGCCTACACGGTGTTCAGCTCGCTGGTGAGCGTGATGTGCGGCTACGGCCTCGCCAAGTTCCGCTTTCGCGGTAGAGGGGTGCTTCTCGGCCTGGTTCTGGTCACGATGATGATCCCGACGCAGGTGCTCCTCGTCCCCCTCTTTCAGATGATGGCGAGCATCGGATGGATCGACAGCTACCAGGCCCTGATCCTGCCGTTCCTGGCCAACGCGTTCGGCATCTTCCTCATGCGCCAGGCGTTCCTCGACTTCCCCGACACGCTCCTGGAGGCAGCTCGGATCGATGGAGCGGGCGAGTTCCGCACGTTCTACCGCATCGTCATTCCGGTGGCCCGGCCGCAGATCGCGGCGCTGATCATCTACACGTTCGTCAGTCAGTGGAACGCGTTCATCTGGCCGTTGCTCATGCTGAACAGTCCGGACAAATACACGATCCCGGTCGCGCTCAACACGATGATCGGTCTGACGCACGTGGACTACTCCGGCCTGATGCTCGGCTCGCTCCTGGCGACCCTTCCGCTGATGCTCCTCTTCGCGATCTTCCAGCGGCAGTTCATCTCCGGTCTGCTCGGCGGCGCCGTGAAGGGGTGAGACCCCGGCGGGTCGCTACTCCGCGACGGGTTCCCACCTGATTCCCGCATCCGCCAGCAGCCGCTGGATTCCGTTGCTCCAGTTCGCAGACAGCGCGACCTTCGCGGCCGGGACGTCTCCGTCGACGAGGGCTCTCGCGATGCTCGCGTGCTCTTCCGAGCTGCGGTCGATCATCGTGTCGTCTGCGACGAGGAGCGATTCGTAGCGATGGGTGGCCAGGCGGACGGAGGCGATCATGTCCAGCAGTCGTTCATTCGGGCAAGCGCTGAGCATGAGATTGTGCCACTCGTCGTCGCGCTGGTTGACGAGGGCGTGTTCGGCCACGTTCTCCGTGAACTCGGCCGCGAGCTTCGCGAGTCGCTTGCCCAGCTCCTTGAGCTCCTCGACCGGGCTCAGGTCGAGGGCGAGGCCCTCCAGCGTCGCGATGATCGGTGCGAGCTCCTCCAGCTCGCGCGCGCTCAGCGGCACGAAGCGGAAACCCTTGCCGTTCTCGCTCTCTATCTGGCCCTCGCTCTCGAGGGCGATGAGGGCCTCCCGCAGCGGTGTGCGACTCACGCCGAGCTCGGCGGCGAGCTGGACTTCGTTGATGCCTTCGCCGGGTCGCACCGCGCCCGAACGCATCCGAGCAAGCAACTCTTCGCGAACCTGTGAGCGAAGAGTCCTGCGCTCGATCGCCATCTACTCCTCCTGGAGGTCTCAGCCGTATCTCACGGTCGTCTTGGGCCTCCCTCCACCGCTCGCGGAGTGAGGCCGCCCGCTGCCGCCCGGCCAAGCTCAGTCTAGGTTGTGGCTTTCCTTGCCCCGGCCCTGAACTTGACCCGTATCAACGGCGGCTCTAGTGTATCTGTATACAGAATACAGGCACCACCCGATGTTGCATCACTGGGGTGTCGACATGAGACGACCGCCGGTGAACAGGCGACGAGGAGGACGCATGATGGGTGGACGCACGCTCCGACTCAAGGGCCTGGCCTACGGAGGCGACTACAACCCTGACCAATGGCCGGAAGAAGTCTGGTCCGAAGACATTCGCCTCATGAGTGCCGCCGGGGTGAACTTCGTGACCTTGCCGGTGTTCTCCTGGCCCCGACTGGAGCCGCGTCCCGGCCAGTACGACTTCGATTGGCTCGACCGGATCATCGACATGCTCTGGGAAGCCGGCATCGCGGTCGACCTCGCCACGGCTACGGCGACTCCGCCCGCCTGGCTCGTGCGCGAGCATCCCGAGATGCTGCCCTGGAACGCCGACGGAGTGCGCTTGGAGTTCGGATCGCGGCAGGCCTACTGCCCGAGCTCGCCCGTGTTCCGGGAACACGTCGCGGGACTCGCGCGGGTGATGGCGGAGCGCTACGGAACGCATCCGGCTGTTCGGCTCTGGCATGTCTCCAACGAGTACGGAGACCACGTCGCCCGCTGCTGGTGCCCCGTGTCGGCCGCGCACTTCCGCCGCTGGCTGCAGGACCGCTACGGCTCGATCGATGTGCTCAACGATGCCTGGGGCACGAGTTGCTGGGGCCAGAACTACATCGACTGGGGGCACATCGAACCGCCCCGCACCTCGATGGGCCCCATCAATCCGGCGCAACAGCTGGACTTCGAACGTTTCTCCTCGGACGCGCTGCTCGAGCTGTTCAAGGTCGAGGTCGACGTTCTGCATGAGGTAACCCCTGACCTTCCGGTCACGACCAACTTCATGAGCATGTTCCGCGAACTCGACTACTGGGACTTCGCCGCTGCGGAGGATCTCGTCACGGACGACGCCTACCCGGACCCCGCCGACCGGCGTTCGCACATCGGAGCTGCCCTCAACTACGGTCTGATGCGCTCGCTCAAGGGCGGTGCGCCGTGGCTGCTGCTGGAGCAAGCACCCAGTGCGGTCAGCTGGCGCGACGTCAACCTCCCCAAGGCGCCAGGGCAGATGAGGCTCGGAAGCCTTCAGGCGATCGCGCACGGCTCCGACGGTGCGATGGTCTTCCAGTGGCGGCAGGCCAGGTTCGGCCCCGAGAAATTCCACTCCGCCATGGTGGGCCACCGGGGCGAGCGCAGCCGCACGTTCCAGGAGGCATCGTCTCTCGGCGCCGAGCTGCAGCGACTGGCGCCCGTGAAGGGAAGCCGGGTGCGAGCCGAGGTCGCACTCGTCGTCGACTGGGATTCCTGGTGGGGGCTGTCCGCTCCCGATTCGCTGCCTTCGCTTCGACTGGATTGGGCGAGGCAGGCACGAACCTGGCACGCGGCCCTCTACGAGCTCGGCCACACGGTCGACGTCGTGCAGGCATCCGGCCCGTTCGATGGTTACCGGATGATCGTCGTGCCCAATCTGTACCTGACCACGCCGGAGCAGGCCGAGGCGCTCGCAGCCTTCGCCTCCTCGGGAGGTGTGGTCGTCGTCGGCCCGTTCAGTGGTGTGGTCGACGCCACCGAGAAGGTGCACGACGGCGGGGCTCCTGGGCTCCTGCGCGAGCTGCTCGGCGTCGAGGTCGACGAGTGGTGGCCGATTTCCGATGACGACCGGATCGCGCTCGCCGTGGAGGGAGGGCCGGCGTCGGCGACGGTGTGGAGCGAGTGGCTCGAGGTCGCCGACGATGTCGAACCGGTTGCCGAGTATCTCGACGGAGTCCTGGAGGGTCGCGCAGCCGTCACGCGCCGGCGGCACGGCGAGGGGCGCGCGTGGTACATCAGCGCCTGCATCGACCCCGTTGCACTGAAGTCCGTCCTGGGAACGGCCGCGGACGAAGCTGGACTGAAAAACCGTCGCGAACTACCCGAGAGCGTCGAGGTCGTCACCCGCTCCGACGGCGACGCCGACTTCGTCTTCGTCCTCAACCACGGGAGCAGTCCCACGACCCTCGCGGCGCAGGTCGACGCGGTCGATCTGCTCACCGGAACGTCGATCCGGGATGGGGTGCTCGACCTGCCCGGCTTTGGAGCCGCGGTGCTGACCGCGCCCGTCGACGTCGCCCTTGCGCGAGGCATCCGCACACCGTTGTCCACCAGTTCCGCACACACGGAGCCCGATCAGGAGGCGAGGCGATGAGCCCCACCGATACGACCAGGACGCCCGGCAAGGCCGCGCATCCGTATATTCCGAACAGCGCGCCAGAGGTCAAGGCGGCCATGCTCGCCGCCGTCGGGGCGGCATCCGTCGAGGACTTCTACGCCGACGTGCCGGAATCCCTCCGGCTCGGTCGCCCGCTGAACCTGCCAAACCCGCTCGCGGCTGAACAGGACCTCGCGCGGCACGTGCGCGGGATCCTCGCGAAGAACCGCACGACCGATGAGCGGCTCAGTTTCCTCGGTGCAGGCACCTACAACCACTACGTTCCGGCCGTCGTCGACGAGGTGATCCGCCGTAGCGAGTTCCTGACCGCCTATGCCGGAGAGCCGTACGAGGATCACGGCCGCTTCCAGGCCCTGTTCGAGTATCAGTCGCTCATGGCCGAGCTGCTGGCGATGGATGTCGTCAACGTTCCGACCTACGACGGTTACCAGGCGACGGCCACGGGTCTCGCGATGGCGGGCCGGATCACGGGCCGCCGCCGAGTGTTGGTGGCCAGCGACGTGCATCCGGAGAAGGCATCGAAGGTCCTCGACTACACGCGCTCGCAGCTCGATCTCGAACCGGTCGCGCCCGTCGACGGAACCGCCGATGTCGACGAGCTGCGCGCGCGTCTCGCGGACGACGTGGCAGCCGTGTGGATCGAGACGCCGAGCTTCACCGGGGCGATCGAGACGCAGATACGCCGGATGGCGGAAGCCGCGCACGCCGTGGGTGCGGTCGTCGTGGTCGGAACGGACCCGGTCGGTTACGGCGTGCTGACCCCGCCCGCCCTTCAGGGCGCGGACATCGTCACCGGAGACATCCAGTCGCTCGGTCTGCACCAGTGGTTCGGCGGAGCGCACGCCGGGTTCATCGCCGTGCACGACGACCCCCGCTTCGTCATGGAGATGCCCTCACGCCTGTTCGGCCTCGAGTCCACGGACGTCCCCGGTGAATACGGCTTCGGCGACGTCGCCTACGAGCGCACCTCGTTCGCTCTGCGCGAGGAAGGCAAGGAGTGGGTCGGTACCGCAGCAGCCCTCTGGGGGATCGCCGCAGGCGTCTATCTGTCGCTGATGGGACCGGACGGCATGGCGGAACTGGGCGAACTCCTTCTGGCGCGCACCAGGTATGCGCAGCGGAGACTGTCGGCGATCGCCGGCGTGAGCCTCGGTGACGACGCCATCCATCTGCGCGAATTCACGGTGTCGTTCCAGACCTCGACGGCCGCCGACATCGTCGATGCACTGCGCGCCGACGGCATCGAGCCCGGTGTCGTGGTCGGCGAGCGCACCCTGCTGGTGTGCGTCACCGATGTCACGAGCGCCGCCGACATCGACCGACTCGCCGCCGCGATCGAGGCGGCCATCGACTCTCCGAAGGAGCAGGACGCATGAGCCTTCCCGTCGCACCGAAGACCAGTCCGCGCCGTTTCCATCAGGCACGTTGGGACGAGCCGATCGTCTTCGAACTGAGCACGCCGGGGGAACGCGGCATCGCGGTCACGCCCGTCGAGCAGGTCGTGCGCGACACCGTCGGCGATGTCATGGGTGAGCTGCCCGCTGAGCTGCGCCGCGCGGAGCGCCCGCGTCTGCCCGAGATCTCGCAGATGCGCGTGCTCAAGCACTACCTGCGCCTCTCGCAGGAGAACCTCGGTTCCGACCTCAACGTCGACATCGGGCAGGGCACCTGCACGATCAAGTACTCGCCGAAGATCAACGATCAGCTCATCGAGGTACCGCAGCTGCGTGCCCTGCACCCGGCGCAGAATCCGGCGGACACGCAGGGCGCTCTGGAGCTGATCTGGCGGCTCGAACGGCTGATGGCCGAGATCTCGGGAATGGATGCCGTCTCGCTCGCGTCCCCCGGCGGTTCTGCGGGCATCTGGACCAACATCGCCATGATCCGCGCCTATCACGCGTCCCGCGGGGAGGCGGATCAGCGCGACGAGGTGATCACGACGATCTTCAGTCATCCGTCCAACGCGGCTGCTGCGAAGGTCGCCGGCTACAAGGTGATCACGATCTATCCGGACTCCGACGGCTATCCCGATCTGGCAGCCATGAAGGCCGCCCTGTCGGAGCGCACCGCCGCCATCATGGTGACCAATCCCGAGGACACGGGCATCTACAACCCGGCCATCAAGGAGTGGGTGGATGCTGCCCACTCCGTGGGTGCGCTGGCTTCGTACGACCAGGCGAATGCCGCGGGAATCCTCGGGATCACGCGTGCTCGCGACGCCGGATTCGATGTTTGCCAGTTCAACCTGCACAAGACCTTCTCCGCCCCGCACGGCTGCGGTGGGCCCGGAGCCGCAGCCAACGCGGTCAGTGCGGCGCTCGCCCCGTTCCTGCCTGGCCCGCGCGTGGAACGCATCGGTGACGAGTTCGTCGTGCGCGACGGAGCCGACCTCTCGATCGGGCACGTCGCTCCGGCCTTCGGCGTCATTCTGCACGTCGTGCGCGCCTATGCCTGGATCATGGCGCTGGGTGGCGACGGGCTGCTGGAGGCGTCGCAGATCGCCGTGCTGAACAACAACTATCTGATGCACAGGGTGACGAGCATCCCCGGCGCATCCGCCCCGTACGCGACAGGCCGTCGCCGCATCGAGCAGGTGCGCTACTCGTGGCAGGAGTTGTTCGAGGCGACGGGGATCACCAGCGAGCAGATCGGCATCCGCATGGCCGACTTCGGTTTTCACTACTGGACGAGCCATCACCCCTACGTCGTTCCGCAGCCGTTCACGCTGGAGCCCACCGAGTGCTACTCGAAGGCGGAGATCGACGAGTACGTCGCCGCGCTCGGAGAGGTGGCACGTGAGGCACGCGAGACGCCAGAGGTCGTTCGCACGGCACCGCACCGCCAGACCGTGCATCACACGCACCACGACAGCCTCGACGATCCCGAGAAGTGGGCGATCACGTGGCGGGCGTACCTGCGCAAGTACCCCGAGGTCGCGGCACGGCCCGGTGCGGCGGAGCATTCGGTGACGGTGGCCGAGTCGGGCGAATTCGCTGTCGCACACGTCGCCGCCGGAGCGTAGGACTCGAGCACATGCAACGCACGATCGCACTCGTCGTCAATCCCATGGCCGGCATAGGTGGGCCGGCCGGGCTGAAGGGGAGCGACGGGGTGCTCGTGCAACGTGACGCGCTCGCGCGAGGAGCACGACCGCGAGCGCTCGAGCGTGCAGCCGCGGCGCTTGGCGTGCTCGCAGCATCCACTCCGCAAGCGGTCGTCCTCACCGCGGCCGGTGCCATGGGTGAGGATGCCGTCCGGGCGGTCGGACTGACGCCGCGCGTCGTCTACGCACCGTCTTCCGCCCGCACCACCGGAGCGGACACGGCGGAAGCAGTCAGGGCGGCGACGGAAGGTGGTGCGGATCTCGTGCTCTTCGCGGGCGGGGACGGAACGGCCAGAGACGTATGCGGTGCGCTCGGGATCAGCCCGAGCGGAGACCCGCAGACGACGCCGGAGGTGGCGGTGCTCGGCATCCCGGCGGGAGTCAAGATGTACTCGTCGTGCTTCGCCGTCAGCCCGTCTGCGGCGGGCGCGCTGGCCGCGCACTGGGTCGGCGGGGGTCACGTCGAGGTCGTGGAGCGCGAGGTTCTCGACGTCGACGAAGAACAACTGCGTCGTGTCCGGGTGGAGCCTCGTCTCTTCGGCACGGTGCGAATCCCGCACGAGCCCGGGCGTACCCAGGCACGCAAGGCTCCGTCGCCTCACTCGGAGGCGTACGCCGTTCGTTCCGCCGCACTCGGGGTGCTGTCCGCCATGGAGCCCGGCGTGCACTACCTGCTGGGACCCGGCAGCACGGTCGGCAACGTCGCGGCGGAAGTCGGTGTACCGAACACTCCGCTCGGAGTCGACGTCGTGGCCGACGGCCGGCTGGTGCTCGCGGATGCCTCCGAGGAGCAGCTTCTCGAGCTGCTCGCCGGGAAGCGCGCACGTGCCGTGATCACCGTGATCGGCGGGCAGGGATTCCTGCTCGGTCGGGGCAACCAGCAGCTCTCGGCACGAGTGCTCGGACTCCTCGAGGACGACCCGCTGATCGTGGTGGCGACCGAGCAGAAGCTCATCGACCTGGGCGGGCGGCCGCTGATCGTCGACACGGGCGATCCCGCCACCGATGCCCGCCTGGCAGGTTATGTCCGCGTCGTCACGGGCGTGTCGACCGTCGCCATTTATCCAGTCTCCGCGCCCGAGGATGGTGCGGACCATCACGAAGGAGAACGCTCATGAGGCTTCAGAACAAGAGGGCCATCGTCACCGGCGGTGCGGGAGGAATCGGCTCGGCGAGCGCTAAGGCGCTTGCCGCCGAAGGCGCAGCCGTCGCCGTCGTCGATCTGAACCAGGATGCCGCCGAGAGCGTCGCTGCGGGCATCCGTGCTGCGGGCGGTCACGCGATCGCCATCGGTGCGGACGTCTCGAGCGAACCCGAGATCGAACGCGTCGTCGCGACGGTCGTCGAGCAACTCGGGGGCGTGGAGGTCGTCTTCAACAACGCCGGCATCATCCGTCGCACCACCGCCGTGGAAACCACCGTGGAGGAATGGGACCATGTGTTCGGAGTCAACGTTCGCGCCATCTTCCTGATGTGCAAGCACGTCGTGCCGATCATGGCGGCGAACGGAGGCGGCTCGATCATCAACACCGGTTCGGGCTGGGGGCTGAAGGGCGGCGGGCACGCGATCTCGTATTGCGCATCGAAGGGCGCCGTCGTCAATATGACACGCGCGCTCGCCATCGATCACGGCCCGCAGGGCATCCGCGTCAATTCGGTCAACCCGGGAGACGTGAACACCGGCATGCTCCGCGACGAGGCCAGGCAGCTCGGTCAGGAGACCGATGCGTTCCTCGCCGAGTCGGCCGATCGTCCTCTCGGACGCATGGGGCAACCCGAGGAGATCGCGGCGGCTGTGGTGTGGCTCGCCAGCGATGATTCGAGCTATGTCACGGGCTCCGCCCTCGTGGTGGACGGCGGCGGCATCGCCTGAGCCCGGGGGTCAGCGTCATCCGGCGGCGCGCTGCACCTTTCGGGGGTGAGGTGGCAGGAGCGCGGCGAGGCCGAACGCGAGCAAGGCGAATCCGCTGAGCACGCCGCTGACCAGGGCGATCGCGTCGACCTCGCCGAGTGCTCCGAGCAGGAACCCGAGGGCACCGAGCGCGGTCACGATCGCGCCGAGCACGTGGAACCGCGTCAGGCGGAAGATGCGTGCGAGCGCGAAGAAGTGGGTGCCCACGACGACGGCCACCCACGCGACGCCGAGCTCTGGATGCCCGAGCGCGGTGGTCACGCGCGCACCGCCGAAGAGCGCGATGGCTTCGATGCCCACGATCGTCCAGTACTGCCAGCCGAAGGGGTTGCCGTGCTGCCTGGTTGCATCCGCGGTGGCATCCTCGGACGCCGCCCGCCACCGCAGGAGGTTGCGCAGGCTCAGCAGCAGGATCGCGGCGAGCAGACATCCGGCAACGACCAGTGCGGCGACGTGCGCGAACACGGCGATCGCCGTCGAGTTCACGGCGACGAACACCATTCCGAAGGCACCGCCGATCAGTGCTCCGATTTCACGCCCCTCGACGTGGACGGGTTGCGAGACTTCGACCATCCTGAGCCTCCTCGAGTCACAATTGACTAGAGTAAACTCTAACGAATATAGTTCAGTCAAGTATCTGGAGCGAAAGAGGACTCATGGCCGCACCCGCGTCTTCGCCGCGACGCTACCGCTCATCGCGGCGCGAGGCGCAGGCGGCCCAGACGCGAACAGACATCCTGACGGCGGCGCGGGAGCTCTTCGAATCCGCGGGATTCGCCGCGACGACCATCTCCGCCGTTGCCGCGCGTGCCGGCGTCTCCACGCAGACCGTCTACGCGGTGTTCGGCTCGAAGGCGAAGCTCGCGGCCGGGATGGTCGAGCTGATGGAGGAGTCCGCCGACGCTGCACAGTGGCGCGCGCGACTCGACACCGAGCGCGACCCGCGGCGCATCCTGCGCGCCTTCGCCGAGTGGACGAGGGCGTTCTTCGTCGCCAGCAAGGCTCAGCTGATGGCGGCCCGCGAGGTGACCGCGGAGATGGAGGACATGGCGCGCGAGGGCAACAGTCGTCGCCGCGAGGCTCTCACCGAGCTGATCGGCCGCATCGGCGCGACGGGCGCGCTCAAGCGCGACCTGACCGAGGCCGACGCGGTGGATCGGGCATGGATGCTCACCGGGCTCGACACGTACCTCAACGCGACGGCGGGATGCGGATGGTCGCCGGAGCGGTTCGCATCATGGCTGGCCGAGACGCTGGAGCAGCAGCTCCTGGAGTCGACAGCGACTACGCGTTGACGAGCAGCAGGTCCTCGAGGGGCAGCCGCGTACGGGGTGCGCGCTCACGCTCGCGGGTGTTCTCCGGAAGGTCGTCGACGTCGCCCAGAACCCCGACGGCCGTCACGCTGACGAGGTCGAAGCGGTCGTCGACGGCGAAGGCCGCACGAAGGCCGTCGGCGTCGAATCCGCCCATCTGGTGCACGTGCAGGCCGTCGGAGTGCGCCTGCACGCTGAAGTGCGCCAGCGCCTGCCCGAGGTCATACTGAGCCCAGCGGAGCGGCTGACCGTCTTCCGCCGCGCGAGCGGCCAGTCCGACGACGAGCGCTCCCGCGTTGACCGCCCAGAACTGGTTGAAGCCCATCAGGTTGGCGATGATGGCTTCGAATGCGGGTGTGCCTCGACGGGCCACGATGAATCGCCACGGCTGCGTGTTGGCCGCCGAGGGAGACCAGCGGGCGGCCTCGAGGGCGGCGGTCAGCTTGGTCTCGTCGATCGGCTCGCTGGCGTCGAACGCTCGAGGGCTGAAGCGCTCGGTGAGCACGGGGTGGATGGGGGTGCTGGTCTCGGCGATGCGGTCGGATGCGAGCGTCAGGGACACGAGTCTCCTCGAGGAACGGTGAGGCCGCCCGAGCCGCGCATGCCGCTCGCGCTCGGCCTCTGGACGGAAAGGGAACGCGGCGACGCTGCCCACGGTCTATGCAAACACATGTTCCCCGGAGGTATTCCCGGCTCGAGGTAACCGACCGTCACACAGCCCGCGTGCGCCCCGCGCCCGCGTCGCCCACGTGCGACTCCCCCGCGCTCCTCGCGCGCGCCCCTCGGCAGTCGCTACAAAGATCGGCATCCGCGACAGAGATCGGCACGCGCTACAGAGATCGGCATCCGCTACAGCAATTTCGTGTAGCGGATGCCGATCTCTGTAGCGGATCCGGACGGGCGGGCCGGATGAGTCGAGCTCAGTGCTCGCGCTGCGCGCTCGACTGACTCCATCGCCTCGGCAGCGCGAGCGAGCACGGCAGGCGCTCAGCTCGGTCGTCAGTGCGAGGCCACCGCCGGGGCATCCTCGTCCGACGCCTCCTGCCGCACTCTGCTGCCCCAGAGGGCGAAGAGCACGAACGCGATGAGCACGAACACCGCGCCGCCGAGCACGGCCGCGGCCACGCCCCCGGCCTCGCCGCTCATCGCCGTGACCGAAACGAAAACGGTGGTGAGGGCTGCGACGCCGATGGACCCGCCGAGCTGCTGCATCGCCTGCAGCACACTGGATGCCGCGCTCACGTGCTCCTGCGGCGCCCGGTCCATCACGACCGCCGTGATCGGCGCGAACGTCATGCCTGCGCCGACGCCCATCACCAGGATCGGACCGAGGATGCCCGTGAGGAACGAGTCGTGGGAGTCAAGCGTGCTCAGCCAGAGCAGGCCGGCCGCGAGCATCCCGAGCCCAATGGCGCCGACGATCCACTCGCCGACCCGCGGCAGGAAGCGCGGAACCACCTGGCTCACCGTGACGAGCGTCACGACGAACGGCAGCAGTGAGAGGCCGGTCGCGAGCGGGCTGAAGCGCAGCACCTGCTGCGTGAACAGCGTGATGAAGTAGAAGAACGCGAACATGCCGGCCGGCACGAGCAGCATCGCCACGAGCGGGGCCACGTTGCGCGGTCCGCGGAACAGCTGCAGCGGAACGACGGGGCTGTGGTGTCTGCGCTCGATCAGCAGCAGCGCGAGCAGCGATACCAGGGCGACGCCGAACGCAATGAGCGCGACCGGGTCGGTCCAACCCGCGCTCGCCGCGGTCGTGAAGCCATAGATCAGGGCCACCATGCCGACCGTCGAGGCGACAGCTCCGCCCACGTCGAGCCGGGCGCGCTCGCGATCCGTCTCGCGCAGGAACAGCAGTGCGCCGACGACGATGAGGATGCCCACGGGCACGTTGACGAACATCACCCACTCCCAGCCGAAGCCGGTGGTAAGCACGCCGCCGAGGATCAGCCCGATGGCGCCGCCGCTGCCGGAGGCGAGCACGAAGAGCGACAGCGCGCGGTTGCGCTGCTTGCCCGGTGTGGTGCTGGCCATGATCAGCACGAGCGTGCTGGGTGCCGCGATGGCTGCACCGATGCCCTGCACCACGCGAGCGGCGACAAGGATCTCGGCGGTCGGCGCGAGGCCACCCGCAGCCGAGGCGATGATGAAGACGAGTGTTCCGATGATGAGCGCGCGCTTCGCGCCGATCATCGATCCGACCTTGCCGCTGAGCAGCATCAGGCCGGCGAACGCGAGCGCGTAGGCCGTGACGACCCAGGACAGGCCGACGGGCGTGAAGCCGAGCGCCTTCTGGATGTCGGGCAGCGCCACGTTCACGATGCTCGCGTCCACAACGAGCATGAGCTGCGTCACGAACACGACGACGAGGCCGAGCGTGCGGAATCGGGTGGTGCGGGCATCCGTTGCGGATGCGGTGTTGGAGGTGGTGGAAACGGATGCCGTGCGTTCGGGCAACCGGATGCCGTCGGTGGGTGGAACGAGTGCAGTGTCGGCCATGTCTGGCGCGTCCTCTGTTCTGTCGTTGGGTGTGATGTCGCAATTCCCATTGGTCGAGCCGTAGGCCCAAACCCGCGGGCGGCGAGGTATCGTGGATATCCGGAGGAACTCTCCTGTTAGTGATCTTCACGATACGGAGACTGTCTCCGCTTTGTCAATGAACTGCTGTTCGTCGTCGGCGAACAGCGCGAGAGGCGGGTCGCTCACCGCGATCCGACCCAGAACGAGAACGTCAGGAGCACGACAGATGGGCACCGCCACTGCCGCAGCGTCGCGGCCGTTGAGGGCCGATGCGCAGCGCAACTACGACCGCATCGTGGAGGTGGCCAGCGACGCCTTCGCCGAGCGCGGCGTGCTCACCTCGCTCGACGACATCGCGTGCCGTGCGGGCGTCGGCCCCGGAACGCTGTACCGGCATTTCCCCAGCCGTGACGGGCTCATCGCGGCTGCGCTCGGCGGCAGCCTCGAGAAGCTCGACGCGCTGGCCAAGCGGTTGAAGACATCCGATGACCCGGGCGCGGCCCTCGACGAATGGATGCTCGCCCTCGCGAACCACCTGCGCACCTACGACAACCTTCCCGAGTCGATCGCGGAGTCCTTCCGCACCGACGACTCCCCGTTGCGCAACTCGTGCCGACCGCTGACGGACACCACGAGCGTGCTCGTCGCCCGGGCGAAGAAGGCCGGCGCGATCCGCGACGACGTCGAACCCCGAGACCTGTTCGCGCTCGTCTCCTCGGTGGCCTGGGCGTCGCAGCGACGCGGCGACACGGATGCCGGCCTGAAGCGGATGCTCGGGCTCGCGACTTCGGGCATCCGCTGAGGGTTCAGCTCTCGGCCTGCACTCCGCCGATCGTCTCAGCGTCGGCCCGCACGCCGTCGACGGTCTCGGCCGGCGCCGCACTCTCCTGCGCACCGCGATCCGTCGTCAGTCGCTGCACCGCCGGTGTCAGTGCCGCCGCCGCGCACGCGCACGCGATGGTCGCCGCCGCTGAAAGCAGCACGGTCTGCACTCCGACCTGGTCGGCAAGCGGTCCAACGAGCAACTCGCCGAGCGGGATCGCGGCGAACGATCCGACGGCGTCGTACGAGTAGACGCGCGCCAGCCGGTCCGGTGGTATGCGCGTCTGCAGCGACTGGTCCCAGGCCACGCCGAACTGCTCGATCGCGACACCGCCGGCGAAGAACGCAGCGGCGAGCAGGGGCACGGCCGGCGCAGCGGCGAGCAGCGCGACGGGAAGCGCACACACTGCGGTAAGGAGCACCCCGACGAGCAGCGCGCGACGGGGTTGCCAGCGGAGGGCGACGAAACCGCCGGCCACGAGCCCGACCGTCTCCGCCGCCGTGACGAGACCCCAGCTCGCGCGGCCGAACGAGGCATCCGCCACCACGGGTCCGAGCACCGCGATCGCGCCCGTGAAAGCGGCGTTGACCAGAGCGAACTGCAGCACCACGACCCACACCCAGGGCCGCCCGGTGAACTCCCGCCAGCCGACCCGCAGGTCGTGCAACGGGCTCGTGGATTCGGTGCGCTTTGCGGTCGGTCTGCCTCGCACGAGGAGGAAGAGCGGTCCGGCCAGCGCGAAGCTGAACGCGTCGAGGGCGAGGCCCCAGCCGGGTCCGATCAGCGCGACGAGGCCTGCACCACTCACGGCGCCGAGCACCGTTCCGCCGTTCAGCCCGAGCCTCAGGAGGGCGTTCGCCGGCCGCAGAGCGTCTTCCGGCACGGTCTGCGGAATGAGTGCTGACGACGCGGGCAGCGCCACGGCCGCAGCCGCGCCGTTGACCACGCCGAGGCATGCCAGCACGAGGATGGATGCCGACCCGCTCAACACGAGCCACGCGACCGCTCCCTGAGTGAGCGCGGCGAGCACTGACGTGCCGAGCAGCACGAGATTGCGTGGCAGGCGGTCCGCGATCACGCCGCCGACCAGCAGCACGGCGACGTTGGCGATGGATCGTGCGGCGACCACGATTCCGAGCTGAGCGGCGGATCCGCCGAGGTCGAGCACTGCGAACGCCAGGGCGATCGGGGCGACGCCGTTGCCCAGCACATTGATGAACCGCGCCGCGAACAGGTAGCGAAAAGGACGGTGCCGGAAGGGACTGGTTCGGGGCATCCGCGTTCTCGTCATCATCGGTCGCTCCCCGTGGTGTCGGCCGCGCCACCATCGGCGCCGACCGCCGTCCCTTCGGCCGCAGTGACACGGAACAGTGCGGTGGTCATCGAGACCGGCACGGTTCCTTCGGTGCGCGGAGGCATGGCGGACGCGTGCAGCAGAGCGGATGCCTCACCCACCTGCTCGACGATCTTGCGCCACACCTCCGGCGCGACCCAGAGCTCCGCGTCGGTGTTCACCGAGGGGCCGGGCACTCGCCGGGTGCCGCGCTCGCGCATCGCGTTGGCGAGGAGCGCGGTGAAGTGGGCGTGGGCATCCGCGAATTCGTCGGTGGTCGTGGACTCGGCGACGGCGAACGGCTCGGACGACCCCTCGTGCCGGAAGCGTCGTGCGACCCCGCCGCGCAGCTTGACCTCCTCGACCATGCGGACCAGGCCGGCTCGCTCCAGCAGCCGCAGGTGGTAGCTTGCGTTCGCCTGCGTCACGCCGAGTTCGCGAGCGATCTCGGCGGCGCTCATCGAGGCGCCGGTCAGCAGCGACAGCATCCGCAAGCGCAGTGGATGCGCGGTGGCACGCAGCTGTTCCAGTCGCTGCGCGGCTATCGCGCGCTCGTCGTCGGTCTCGCTCACGAGAGATGAGTCTGCCGCGCCGCGCCGCAACTGTCAAACAGTTGTTTGACAGTTGCCGGTGAGCGCGGTGAGCGCGCTCGGCACGTCGCCAACAGGACAGATCGCGCTCTCCCGACGAGAGCATGCCGAATTGGCCTGCTCTCAGCCGATTGTCCTGTCGACCTGCACGAGCGACTGCCTCGCGCCCGCCCAGCCCGCGAGCGCCGTGCGTCGGCTCAGCGCGCGAGTGCCGTGCGGCAGTTCAGCGCGCCTGCGCGTCCCGGCCGCTGCGCCTCAGCACTCGATGACGTTGACCGCGAGGCCCGCGGCGCTGGTCTCCTTGTAACGGTCGCTCATGTCGGCGCCGGTCTGGCGCATGGTCTCCACGGCGACGTCGAGCGGCACCACGTGCCGGCCGTCGCCGTGCAGGGCGAGGCGTGCCGCCGACACCGCGGTGGATGCCGCGATCGCATTGCGCTCGATGCACGGGATCTGCACGAGCCCGCCCACCGGGTCGCACGTGAGCCCGAGGTGGTGCTCGACCGCGATCTCCGCCGCATTCTCCACCTGATCGGGCGTCCCGCCGAGCACGGCGCAGAGCCCGGCAGCGGCCATCGCGCAGGCGGATCCCACCTCCGCCTGGCATCCGCCCTCTGCTCCGGAGATGGATGCGTTCGCCTTCAGGATCGAACCGATCGCGGCGGCGGTCAGGAGGTAGCGCTGGGCGTCGGCATCCGTCGCGCGCGGGTTGAAGCGCAGGTGGTACTCGAGCACCGCGGGCACGATGCCTGCCGCGCCGTTCGTCGGCGCGGTGACGACGCGACCGCCCGCCGCGTTCTCCTCGTTCACGGCGAGGGCGAAGGCGCGCATCCATTCCGCCGCGAAGTCCGGTGCGTCGGGCGGCATAGTCTCCAGCTGCTCCCGCATCGCCTCGGCCCGGCGAGGCACGTGCAGACCGCCGGGCAGTTCTCCGTCGGAGTGCAGTCCGCGCTCGACGCAATCGTGCATCGCGTATCGGATCGCGTCCAGTCCAGCCAGCAGCTGAGCCTCGCCGCGGCGTTCCAGCTCGATGCGGTACGCCACGTCGCACACGCCGAGCCCGTGCTCTGCGCACAGTGCGAGCAGCTCGGCCGCCGTCGAGAACGGCCACTGCGTTGACTGGCCGGTCCCTTCGGGTTCCGATTCGACGCCGCGCTCGGCGATGAACCCGCCGCCGATCGAGAAGAACGTGCGCTCAACGACCGGTGCCCGAGACCCGGCCGCATGCGCACGCAGGGTGAGCGCGTTCGGATGCTCGGGCATCCGCGTGCGCGGCTCGAACGTGAGATCGGATGCCTGGAACGGCACCTCGTGCGCGTGCCCGTCCCCCGTGCCGAGCGTGAGCACGCCGCGCTCCGACGCTCGGGCCCACGCGCCGTGCACCGCAGCCGGATCGCACGTCTCGGAACGCTCGCCCGCGAGGCCGGCCACGACGGCATCCGGCGTTCCGTGCCCGACGCCGGTCGCCGCCAGCGACCCGTAGAGCGTGCACTCGACACGCGTCACGTGCGGAAGGATGCCCGCCTCGGCGAGCTCCGCCACGAACCGTCCTGCTGCGCGCATCGGGCCCACGGTGTGCGAACTGGACGGCCCGATTCCGATCGAGAACAGGTCGAGCGCCGACACGTACACGGACATACCGCCAGTGTGCATGCTGCGCCACCGCGCATCCGTCGCCGCCGTCCGGAATGCCGGACGAGCGAGGTCGGTGGGCACGCTACGGCAGCTCGTGGACCGCCGCGGCCTCCTCGATCTCGATCGCCTGCTGGCGCGCCAGCTCGCGCTCGCCCGCCACATCGACCCGAAGCGTGAAGAGCCAGTACGCGATCGCGGCGACCGGAAGGCCGATGAACAGTGAGATGTCCACGCCGCCGAGCGCGTGCGAGACCGGCCCGGTGTACACGTTCGCCACGTTGAAGAACGGGATCATCGCGACGAACCCGAGCACGTACGCGCCGATCCCCGCCCAGCCCCAGCGTTTGTAGATGCCGTTCGGCTTGAAGATCTCGGCGATCGCGTAGTGCCCGCGCCGCACGATGAAGAAGTCCGTGAGGTTCACGGCCGTCCACGGGATGAACAGGTACAGGATCAGCAGCAGGAAGTCGTTGAAGTTCCCCAGGAAGTCGGATGTCGCGAACAGCGCGAATCCGAGCGAGAGCGCCGCGGTGATGCCGAGTGTGATCATCCGGATCGCGAGCGTCGGCTTCACCTTCACGAAGCTGTCGATCGAGGAGATGAGCGTGAGCGACCCGCCGTACATGTTGAGCGCCGTCACCGAGATGAGCCCCAGGCCGAACACGATCAGCGCGATGACTCCGAAGCCGGGGAACAGGGCATCCGCCACCTTCTTGAGGTCGACCACCGTGTTCGAGCCGATGTCCTTGGCGGAGACGGCGATGTAGGAGCCGAGGAACATCATCCACATGCCACCGAGCGCGCTGCCCCAGAACGTGACGTTGAACGTGCTGCTCGTCTTCGTGTTCGCCGGCAGGTAGCGCGAGTAGTCCGAGACGTAGATGGCCCACGAGATCTGGTAGCCGGCGGCGACGCCGAGCTGCCCGAAGAACGCCACCGGGTTGAAGGCGCCGAGGTTGAACTCCGACGCCGGAATGTGCAGATGGATGATCGCCGAGATCGACACGAGCGCCAGCACCACGATCGTGAGGTAGGTGAGGTAGCGCTCGAACGAGTGGATGAAGTCGTATCCGACCAGCGCGATCACGACGGCGACGATGGTGACCACCCAGATCCAGAGCGGGTTGGATGCCTGAGAAGAGCTGATCGCGCCGCCGATCGCCTCGCCGCCCAGCACCGAGTTGAAGATGTTGAAGCCCGCGTACTGGATATAGGCGAACAGCCACACGAGCAGGGCTCCCACGTAGCCGAACTGCGGTCGGGACTGGATCATCTGCGGGAGCCCCAGCTGCGGACCCTGCGACGAGTGCGCTGCCATGAAGAACGTGCCGATGCAGATGCCGACGGCGATCGCGATGAACGACCAGATGAGGTTGCCACCCGACGTGATGCTGATCAGGCCGGTGGCGAGCGTGGCGATCTGGGCGTTGCACATGAACCAAAGCGGTCCGATGTGCGAGACCTTTCCGTGCCGCTCCGCCAGCGGAACGTAGTCGATGGAACGCACCTCGAGTCCGGTGCGGCGGGTGGTGGTCTCGGTCGTGGACATGGATCGCCTTCGGGTCGCGTGCGCCCGCGTCATCGCGGGCGTCACAAGAACCGGATGCTATGACCTGACTCAGGTTCATGCCAGGCTTCTACCGCGAACCTGTCAGCCTTCGCAGGTTCCCCATGCTCCTCGTCGGTCCGCCGGTGTGTCGCCGAACCCGCATCCAACCTGCGCAGATACGGGGGTGGCTCGGCGAGACACCAGCGGACCGACGGGTTATGCGCGCGCCAGTGCCTCCACGATCGCGGCGACGAAGCCGTCGATGTCGTCTTCTGTGGTGTCCCACGAGCACATCCAGCGCACCTCGCCGCGCGCCGCGTCCTCCCTACCGCCCCTCGAAGCATCGCTGTCGCGCTGCTCCGAGCCTCCGGCGGTGGGGGCCCAATCGTAGAACCGGTACTGCTGGCGAACGCGCTCGGCGGCATCCTTCGGCAGCGTCGCGAACACACCGTTCGACTCCGTCGCCTGGGTGAAGCCCAGGCCGGGGGCGCGGCCGGAGGCCACGGCATCCTCCAGCTCTGTCCGCAGCCGGGTGGCCATTGCGTTCGAGTGACGTGCGCTGCGCAGCCACAGCTCGTCGGTCAGCAGGGCGATGAGCTGCGCAGAGATGAACCGCATCTTCGAGGCCAGCTGCATGTCCAGCTTGCGCAGGTACGTCATGCCTTCGGAGGCATCCGGGTTCAGAACGACGACCGCCTCGCCGAACAGCAAGCCATTCTTCGTACCGCCGAAGCTGAGCACGTCGACGCCGGCATCCGTCGTGAAGGCGCGCAGCGGGACATCCAGATGCGCGGCGGCGTTGGCGACGCGGGCGCCGTCCATGTGCACGCGCATCCCGAGCGAGTGCGCGTGCTCGGCGATGGCGCGCACCTCGTCGACCGTGTAGCAGGTGCCGAGCTCGGTGGTCTGCGTGATCGAGACGGCCAGCGGTTGCGCCCGGTGCTCGTCGCCCCAGCCCCACGCCTGTTTGTCGACCAGGTCGGGCGTGAGCTTGCCGTCCGGCGTATCGACGGTGAGCAGCTTCAGGCCACCGACCCGCTCGGGTGCGCCGTTCTCGTCGGTGTTGATGTGCGCCGTGGCGGATGCCACCACCGCTCCCCAGCGCGGCAGCATCGACTGCAGCGCGGTCACGTTCGCCCCGGTGCCGTTGAACACCGGATACACCTCGACGCCCTCCCCGAAGTGCTGCGCGAAGACCTCGTGCAGGCGCTCGGTGTAGGCATCCTCTCCGTAGGAGATCTGGTGGCCGCTGTTAGCGGCGACGATGGCGTCGATGATCTCCTGATGCGCCCCCGCGTAGTTGTCGGAGGCGAACGCGCGGGAGTCGGGGTCGTGCAGTCGAAGTGTCATGGTGCTTCCATCTTCGTGGATGCGAGAGACAAGTCCCGAAATCGCGATATCACTTTAGGATGGGCGCATGGACACAGCTCCGCAGCGGCCCGACGCGGCGCCGTTCGCCTACTCCGGTGCCCGGGTCGACATCGAGGAGCGGCCGGCGCAGGTGATCAGTGGCACGTACGGCATTGCGGCCATCGCGATCTTCATCGTCGTCGCGATCGTCGTGATCGCGCAGGGTCAGGCGCGATTCGTCATCCTGCCGATCCTCGCGATCGCTGTCGTCGTCGGCTCCCTGGTCATCGTGCAGCCCGGTGAGACGCGGGTGATCCAGCGGTTCGGCCACTATGTCGGGACCGTCCGCCGCTCCGGGCTCTCGTGGGTGCTGCCGTTTACGACGCGGCGCAAGATGAGCGTGCGCATCCGCAACTTCGAGACGAAGCGGCTGCGTGTGAACGATGCGGAGGGCAATCCGGTCGAGATCGCGGCGATCGTCGTCTGGCAGGTGACCGATACGGCCAAGGCCGTCTACGCCGTGGATGACTACCTCGACTTCGTCGCCGTGCAGGCCGAGTCCGCGGTGCGTCAGGCCGCGAACGCGTATCCGTACGATTCGGCCGGCGAGGATCGCATCTCGCTCCGTGACTCCACGGATGTCGTCGCGAGCGAGCTCTCGCACGAGGTGACGATGCGGGTCGCGCTCGCCGGGGTCGAGATCGTCGAGGTGCGCATCAGCCACCTTGCGTACGCACCGGAGATCGCTCAGGCCATGCTGCGCCGTCAGCAGGCCGCGGCGGTCGTGCAGGCCCGGTCGCGCATCGTCGAGGGCGCGGTCGGCATGGTCGAGATGGCCCTCGACCGCCTCAACGAGAGCGACTACGTCACACTCGACGACGAGCGCAGGGCCGCGATGGTCAGCAACCTCATGGTCGTGCTGTGCAGCGACCAGCCGGCCGCGCCCATCGTCAACACGGGAACGCTGTACTCGTGATGGCCGGCACCACAACCCGCGGGCGGTCACGATGAGCGCCGAGCGCAAGAACGTGCTGCTGCGGCTAGATCCGGCCGTGCACGACGCGATCGCGCGGTGGGCATCCGGAGAGCTGCGCAGCGTGAACGCGCAGATCGAGATCCTGCTGCGGGATGCCCTCAAGCAGGCGGGCCGACTGCCCAAGGAGGTCGCTCCCTTGCCGAAGCGCGGCCGGCCGCCGCGGAGTTGAACGCGGACCGCCCGCGCTGGGCGAAGCGCTCCGGTTCAGGTCGCAGTTTCTGTCGCTATGACGGCGTGTTTCCGACAGAAACTGCGACCTGAACGATGCTCATGAGCCCAACAAAGTGATATCGTTTTTTTGTGACAGGGAATGAGCCCTCGCCCGTGCAGACGCCGCCCGAAACAGCGTTGCCCGCCTTGCAGGTGAGCGAACTGACGGTCGCCTACGGGCAACAGGTCGCGGTCGCGGGCGTGAGCCTGCAGATCGAGCGCGGTGAGATCTTCGGGCTGCTCGGCCCTAACGGCGCGGGCAAGACGAGCACGCTCGGAGCGATCGAAGGCCTGGTCCATCCGCGATCGGGCACGGTGACCGTCGACGGAATGGATGCCCGCCAGCACCCCACCGAGGCGAAGGCGCGTCTTGGGGTGCAGCTGCAGACATCCAGTTTCCAGGCCGAGCTCAGCATCGAGCAGATCGCGAACCTCTACGGCGGGCTCTACGGTGTGCGGCTGACGCGGGAGCGCATCCGCCAGAGCCTCGACGAGATCGGCCTCGACCAGGAGCGCGGCAAGCGGTTCAAGCAGCTCTCTGGCGGACAGCAGCAACGGCTGGCGTTGTACATCGCGACCATCCACGATCCGCTTCTCCTGCTGCTGGACGAGCCCACCGCCGGCCTCGACCCGCAGTCGCGGCGCGCGCTCTGGTCGCGCATCGAGCAACTGCGAAAGCGGGGCAGCAGCATCCTTCTGACCACGCACTCGATGGAGGAGGCGCAGGCCGTGTGCGACCGCGTCGCGATCATCGACCACGGCTCCCTGCTCACTGAGGGCACGCCGGCCGACCTGATCGCCAAGCACCGTGACGATGCGCGCGTGAAGGCCGTCGCACACGGCGAGGTCACGCTCGAGGATGTTTTCATCGGCCTGACGGGAAGTGAGATCCGTGACTGACACCGCCTTCCGTCGCCCGCCGCTCGGCCTCGCCGTGCGCGCGCTTCTGCGTGCCGACGCCATCGTGCTGACGCGCAGCCGGATCGCGACGGTGCTGAGCCTCGCACTGCCCGTCGCCATCCTCATCGTCACCAGCTTCAACAAGGCCGCCACCAAGCTGGGCGGTTCTTACCTCGAGATCGGGCTCGCCATCACGCTCGGCCTGCTCGCCTCATGCCTGCTCGGCTACAGCCTCGGGCTCGCCCGCGACCGCGAGACCGGCGTGCTCCAGAGACTCCGTGTCACGCCCGCGCCGACCTGGACCATCATGACGAGCCGCATCGTCGTGCAGCTCGCGACGAACCTCATCTCGTCGCTCATCGTGCTGATCGTCGGAGTGATTCTGCACGGCCTGACGCCGACGTTCGGCCAGTATGTGCTCGTTCTGCTGATCGCCCTGGTGGGCGCCGCGGTGTTCCTGTCGATCGGTCAGGCGCTGGTGGGGCTCGTGGTATCGACGGGCGCGATCAACGCGATAGGGCGCATCCTCTTCATCCTGCTCGTGCTCGTGGGGCTCCTCGGCGGCACGGGCGTGCTCGGGGACACGATGAAGTCGATCGCACAATGGACACCCGTCGGCGCGCTCATGACGCTGTTCGGCGACGTGCTCGGCGGATCGGCCTGGAGCGACACGGACACGTACCTTCTGCTGGCGTGCGGGGGCTACGTCGTCGTGTTCGCGTTCATCGGCATCCGCTGGTTCCGCTGGGAGAGCCGGTAGTCGCCGGCTACCCGATCTCGTGCTCGCTAGGTGGCGCGCGCTCACGCCTGCGCGCGACACGGGGTCTCACGCCTGGAACGCGCCCGGCCTTGGCTGGATCCAGTCGGGATTCGCGTAGCCGCTCTCCCAGGGAAACCGGCCGCTCTTGTCGTCGTAGGTCAGTTGGAGCAGCGGAACGGAGCACCAGTCCGGCTTCTCGTAGAACCGGTTCGCAGCGAACGCGATCTCGCCCGGGTTCGGCACCTCCTCAACGGTCACCCGGTGCGACCACTGCTCGAACGTCAGCAACTCGCCCGGAACCAACACTCGGCCGTCGCGCACCTGGTCCGCGATGTCGTTGAGCAGGGCACCAGCTGTGCCCTGGTCGGTGCCGATCACGAGCAGCTCCGGATGTCCGATGCCGAACAGGCCCACCGTGTACGCGAACGGTGGCGACGGAATGCCGGGCTCGCCTAGGACGAATTGAATGCAGACGCCGTGCTTACGAATGATCTCCGCGGTGTTCTTGTCTTCCTGGTCGAGCCATGCTTGCTCGGCCGGACTGGGAACGATGGTCATCGTGTCCTCCTCGATGTCGGAACCTTGATGACCGGAACATTAGAACATACCTACGACACTACGTCGACGGCCGCGGCTGGAGTTCAGCGGCCCCGGGTCGCAGCGATCAGGCGAGCGAGGTCGCGGTGATGCCCTTCGTCGACTCGATGGCGTCGCCCATCTTCTTGTTCAGCGCCTCGTAGAACATCGAGAGCGGGAACTCGTCGTCGAGCACGGCATCCGTGTAGCCCTTCGGCGCGCCGGCGAGCACCTCCTCTGGCAGGCCCTTCGCCCAGACGGATGCCGGGTTCGGCGCGAGCACGCCGCTCACCAGCTCGTACGCCGCCAGCCAGTGCGCCGTCTTCGGCCGGTCGATCGAGCGCCAGTACAGCTCGTTGATGGTGTCGCTGAGCGAGACGACCGCATCGCCGACGGCATCCCAGTCGATGGAGAGCTGCATGTCGGTCCAGTCGAGCACGTGGTGCTGGTGCAGCCACGCGAAGAGCAGCTGCCCGCCAAGGCCGTCGTAGTTGCGCACCCGGCTGCCCGTGATCGGAAAGCGGAAGATGCGGTCGAACAGGATCGCGTAGCGCACGAGCGATGCGTGCTCGAGGATGCTGCGCTGGTCATCCGTCAGATCCTCGGCAGGCATCGCACCGAGCGTCTTCTCAAGCCGGTACGCCTCGCGGTACGCGGTGAGGTCGCAGCGCAGCTCCTCCAGGGAGTACAGGAAGTACGGCATGCGCTGCTTGATCATGAACGGGTCGAACGGCAGGTCGCCGCGCATGTGAGTGCGGTCGTGGATGATGTCCCACATCACGAACGTCTCCTCGATGAGTGCCTGGTCGTCGAGGAGCCGCGCGGCGTCCTCGGGCAGATCGAGCTTCGTGATGTCGGATGCCGCCCGCACCACCACACGGTAGCGTGCGGCTTCGCGGTCCTGGAAGATCGCGCCCCAGGTGAATGTCGGCAGCTCGCGCATGGCCACCGTCTCCGGGAACAGCACGGCCGAGTTGGTGTCGTAGCCCGGCGTGAAGTCGATCAGCCGCAGCGAGACGAAAAGCTTGTTGCCGTAGTCGGTGCGCTCGAGCTCGGCCACGAACTCGGGCCAGATCGTCTCGACGATCAGGGCCTCGACGTGCCGGTCGGGCGAGCCGTTCTGCGTGTACATCGGGAACACGACGAGGTGACGCAGCCCGTTCACCCGGTGCTGCTGCGGCTCGAACGCGACGAGTGAGTCGTAGAAGTCCGGCACACCGAACCCGCCGTCGACCCAGTGCTCGAAGTCGGTCTGCAGGGCGGCGAGGTAGTCGGCGTCGTGCGGGAACAACGGCGCCAGTTCGCGGATCGAGTCCACGATGGTGGCGACGTGAGCGCGGGCATCCGCGTGCCGGGTGGCATCGGGAATCGAGCCATCCTTGACCTGATCGGCCTGGATGCTCGTGGCCGCTTCCTTCAGCGCCAGCCACGCGGGGTCGGCGGCGATGTTCGCCAGGCGGGCGACATCCGTGGCCTCGTCGGCTCCCGCGGGAAGAACGATGGACATGACGAGACCTCCTCGATAGTGAATTCTCTTGCGTCTACTTCGAGGGTAACGACGAGGTTCGAGGATGAGTTTGCCGAGTAGGCGTTCAGAGTTGCGTCTGCGAGCGAAACCGCGCAACGACGTTGCGTAGGTCAGCCCAGCGGGTATTCCACGTACGCGAAGTGCCTGCCGTCGGGCGACCAGCTCGCCACGTTCATGGTGCCCTGACCGCCGAAGAGGTCGACCACGTCGACCGGCTCCCCGCCGTCGGGGTCGATGCGACGGATGCGGACCCGCTCGTTCGCTGGATGCCCGACCACCCCCGGTGGGTAGCTCACGTACACGAGATCGCGGCCGCCGGGCGCCACGTGCGGGAACCAATTCACACGTTCGTCGAACGTGAGCTGCTCGACGGCGGAGCCATCCGGCCGGCAGCGGAAGAGCTGAGCGTGACCTGGATGGCTCGACTCGCGCTCCGAGTTGAAGTAGATCCACTCGCCTGTCGGGTCGAACTCGGCGCCGTCATGCGGACTGTCGGAGTGCGTGAGCTGCGTGTCATCCGACCCGTCGATGCCGATCGTGAAGACGTTCGTACGCGCCGGGGTGCCCGGGCCGGGGTTCGGACCGAGCGGCTCGAGTCCGATGTAGGAGAGGGTGCGGCCGTCCGGCGAGATGCCGTGCAGGTAGTGGTTGAACGGCCGGTCGTGATCGTGCGTGACGCGGCGCGTGGAGCCGTCGGCGAGCGACACCTGGTGGATGTGCTTGTCCTCGGCCGAGATGTAGAGGTAGCGGCCGTCGGGCGAGACGACGTGGTCGTTGTTCGAGCTGTCGATGTCGCCGGTGGGCGCGGGTTCGACGTCGCCGCCCGCGACGGGGATGCGGTAGATCAAGCCGTCCTGGTTGAAGACGAGCCACTCGTCGTCGCCCCAGTGCGGCGAGACCGTCCAGTTCGGTGCCTCGAAGACGACTTCGGGGCTCTCGTGCACCGTTCGGCGCTCGCCGGTCGCGATGTCGACGACCACGAGCCTCGAGATCTGGCCGGACTCCAGGGTACGCCACGCGCGCGTTGCCATCTCGTCTCGCTTCCGTTCGGTTCACCGGGCCGCTCAACCAAAGGTAGCCGCACCCTGTCTCCCTCGGCCGCCCGCCCCACCTCCCTCGGCAGCCCGCCCCACCTCCCTCGGCAGCCCGCCCCACCTCGCTCGGCCGCCCGCCCCGCCTCGCCGGCCGCCCCCACCTCCCTCGGCAGCCCCCGCCTCCCGTTCAAGTCGCAAAGTCTGCCGTTATCGCGGCCCCATAACGGCAGAGTCTGCGATGTGAACGGGGAGGACTGCGGCGCGTGCCGGACGGCGCAGCCGCGCGGCGCCGGAAAGGGCGGCTGACAAGATGGAGGGATGACGGCGACGCGTGCGATCCGCAGGTGGGTTCCCGTCGCCGTGCCGGTGATCGCAGCGATCGCGCTCGTGCTCGCGTGGGACACGAAGCCGGGGGTCGGGCTCGCGATCCTGCTCGCGGTCATCCTGATCGGCGCCATCCTCGTCGCCGTTCATCACGCCGAGGTGATCGCGCATCGCGTCGGCGAGCCGTTCGGGTCGCTCATCCTCGCCGTCGCCGTCACGATCATCGAGGTCGGCCTCATCGTGTCGCTCTCCGCGGGAGGCGACGAGCACGCGGCGACGCTCGCCCGCGACACCGTGTTCTCGGCGTTCATGATCACGACGACCGGCATCGTCGGACTGTCGATCCTGATCGGAGCGTTCAAGTTCGGCACGGTGCGGTTCAACTCGGAGGGGTCGGGTGCGGCTCTGGCGACCGTGTCGACGCTCGCGGTGCTGTGTCTCGTGCTGCCGGACTTCACCGAGGCATCCGGCCCGCGGTTCTCGCCGACGCAGCTCACGTTCGCCGCGATCGCCTCCCTGGCGCTGTACGTGCTGTTCGTCATCACGCAGACCATCTCGCATCGACGCATCTTCCTGCCGGTGACCGAGTCGGGCGGCGTGATCGGCGATGACGACGAGGATCAGGACGACCACGGTGAGCCGCCGACGCTCGGAGCGACGCTGATCAGCCTCGTGCTGCTGCTCGTCGCTCTGGTCTCGGTGGTCGGCCTCGCCAAGCTCGAGTCGCCGTCGATCGAGGGCGGTGTGGTGGCTCTCGGCCTCCCGGAGTCCGTCGTCGGCGTGATCATCGCGCTGGTCATCTTGCTGCCGGAGGGGATCTCGGCGGTTCGCGCAGCCCAGCGCAATCACATCCAGACCAGCCTGAACCTCGGGCTCGGGTCGGCCATGGCGAGCATCGGGCTGACGATTCCCGCGGTGGCCGTCGCATCGATCTGGATGCCCGGACAACTCGTGCTCGGACTCGGCGAGACGCAGATCGTGCTGCTCCTGCTCTCGATCGTGGTGAGCATCCTCACGGTCGTCCCGGGCCGGGCGACGAAGTTGCAGGGCGGTGTACACCTGGTGATCTTCGCGGCGTTCCTGTTCCTGTCGGTCTCGCCGTAGGCGGCGGCCGCCGGGTTCGCCCGGGCCGTGGCCGCAGGTTTCGCCCCTGGCCGCTGCGGGCCAGTTTCGCCCATCGCCGCCGGGCCGCCGAACCTGTCAATCGACCGACATATGCGGATGAATCGACTTGCAATTTTCGTGACATCGTGATCCACGGCCCCAGATCCGCGTAATTCCGCCGAAAAACTGCTCTCAGCGCTCTCGGATGCTCTGTGCACAACCCGTCCAGTGCGAAAAAGTACCGTGTCGGAGTCGTCGGATTTACGGCATTCCGCCTCGACGAACCCTTGGGCGGGATGCGGTTTCGACGAACGCCCCCAACCCGACGAACGCCGCCTGCTGTGTTCGAGGGGCGTCTTGCCGGCGCGCTCTCCGCGCGTTGCGGCCACCGTCGTGCCCCCACACGGCGGTGTGCCGGCATGGCGCGAATGGTGTGTCCGATGGGTGCGCCGCGTGGGGTGGAACCCGGCCCGCCCGGATGGTGAGGCGCGTGTGAGTGCGTGTGTCAGGCATCCGTTGCCCGGATGACCGCGTGCGCGCGTATCCGAGCGGAAGACGCGGGGAAATCCCGAACATTGGAACCTTTTGACCTTCCTCACGCGTATCACCCCCGAAAGCCTCAGAAACACCCTTCGTCCCCTCCTCGGCAAGTCCGCCCGTCACCGCCGTGCCAGCGCGATCGCGCAGCACAAGCGCGCGTGGGCCTTCAGCTCGGCCGCCGTCGTCGCCGTCGCCGTTGCCGCCGTCGTCACGCCGGTCGTGGTGCAGAACGCCTACGCCGAGCCGTCGAAGCAGACGACCAGCGCCTCATCGGAGGTGCAGAAGGGCTCCCCGATCGCCGCCATGGCAGTGCAGCACAAGGCGGCCCAGGACTCCTTCGATGCGCTGGCCGTCGCGCAGATCACCGTCGAGCAGGTACAGGGCCGCGCGGACACGACCGAGCTCAGCAACGCGATCTCCGCGCTGAAGAACAACTACTCATCGGATGCCGGCACGCTGCAGAAGCTGACCGTCGCTGCGAACAACGCGGTCGAGAAGGCCGACGTGGCAGCCGAGGCGCACGATGCTGCCGTCAAGGCCGCGCAGCAGGCGGCTGCGGAAGCCGCTGCCAAGGCCGCAGCCGAAGCCGCCGCCGCGGCCCAAGCGGCAGCCCAGGCGCTCGCGCAGGCCAATACCCCCGACGGCGCCCGTGCTGTCGCTCAGTCGATGATGGCCAGCAAGTACGGCTGGGGCAGCGACCAGTTCCAGTGCCTGAACAGCCTGTGGAACCGCGAGTCCGGCTGGAGCTATCAGGCCTACAACGCCGGCAGCGGCGCCACCGGAATTCCGCAGGCGCTTCCAGGATCGAAGATGGCCGCCTTCGGCAGCGACTGGGCGACGAACGCCGCCACCCAGATCGCTTGGGGCCTCAGCTACATCTCCGGCTCCTACGGCACGCCGTGCGCCGCGTGGGGTCACTCGCAGTCCTCGGGCTGGTACTGATCCGGCAGGCTGCCGGGCCCCTCGATCGGGCGCCCGGGCGCTCGCGGCTGCGGCCTATCGAGATCACGCTTCACTGACAGAAAATGCGCTTCGTTTCAGAACGGAGCGCATTTTCTGCAAGTGAGACGGGATCTCGCGTGTTCGGGTCGGCCTGGCGGATGCGCGCGCAGCGGGTCGCCGCGATGCCGGCAGGCCCGCCTCGTTCCGGCGCGCCCGGCCGAGCCCGTGAGCGCGGTTCGAGGCGCACGTCCGCGGGGCGCGGGATGGGGCGTCACCGTTCCGCCATGTTCATAACTCCTGCATAATGCGGCGGCGATGGATGCTGTTCCGCGGAAGCGCGCGGCGAGCGTCCGAGGCGTGCGGCAGACTGCAGGAGTTATGAACGGACCGGGCGGGCCAGACGCCGATAACGCCACAAACGGCGGGCGTGGAAGCGACGGCAGGACCGCGGGCGGCGGCCCTGACGACGGCGCGAGCGTCCGGCGTGCGAGCGGCAACGGCCAACGAGCGAACAGCCCGGCGATCGACGTCATGGCTGCGCTCAAGGACGCCGCGGATGCCGGCGACGCCGCCTTCCTGCAACGCTTCTTCAAGACGGGGCCGGGCGAGTACGGCGAGGGCGACGTCTTCATCGGCGTGCGCGTGCCCGCCGTGCGGGCGATCGTGAAGCGGCTCGGCCCGCTCTCGCTCGAGAGCATCGACGAACTTCTGCAAAGCCACGTGCACGAGCACCGACTCACGGGTCTCATTGCGCTGAACGCTCTATTCGCGCGCGCGTCGGCATCCCGCACCCGCGACGACGATGAGCGCGAGCGCCTTGTCGCGTTCTACCTGAACGCCGTTCGCGCCGGACGCGTGAACAACTGGGACCTCGTCGACGCCTCCGCGGAGTACGTGCTCGGCGAGTACCTCGTCGACCGGCCGCGGTTCATCCTCTTCGAGCTCGCCGACTCCGACGACCTGTGGTGGCGCCGCGTCGCGATGCTCTCGACGTTCGCGTTCATCAAGCGCGGGGACGCCTCGACCACGCTCGAGCTGGCATCCAGAGTCCTCGACATCGGCGACCGCCGCGACCTGACGCAGAAGGCCGTCGGGTGGATGCTCCGCGAGGTCGGCAAACGCGTCGACCGTGGGTTGCTCATCGGCTTCCTGGACGCGAACGCGGAGCGGATGCCCGCCGTCATGCTCTCGTACGCAACTGAGCACCTGAGCTCGGGCGAGCGCGCAGCGTACCGGGCGGCCCGCGCCCGCGCCCGCTGAGCATCCAGGCCGGCCGAAAGCCTGCGCCTACCGCCGCGCTGGCCCGAGTGCCGGCCAGCCCGGCCGAACTCAACCCGCCAACATGACAGATCGTGCTCTCCGCCCGAGAACACGCCCGATTCGGCCTGTTTCCGGTCGGATGTCACGTCGACGGCCATTGCGGAGGTCCGTTCCGGTCCCCGGCGAGCCCCGGCCTCGTCGTCGTGGCCGACACGGCGCCGACCCGACGCGGGCGGGCCTGCGGGCGACGGCGACGTAACGCGGCGTCGCTCAACTGTCGCGGGCATCCGTCGCCCGAATAGATTCGACGGGTACGAATCTCCACCGAAGGCACCGTCGAAGTGAACCACCTGGCCACCCGTCCGATCGAGCGGCTGCGCGCCGAGCGCGGCAGCATCAAGTGGCGCCGCTACGCGCCCGATGTGCTCCCCCTGTTCGTGGCCGAGATGGACTTCGAGCCGTCGAAAGCGGTGGTGGATGCCGTCTCCCGCGCCCTGCTCGCCGGTGACACCGGTTACCTCGACGGGCCCGGTCCCCTCGCGCCGGCCTTCGCCGCGTTCGCGCAGCGCTCCTGGGGCTGGAGAGTCGACCCGGATCGCGTGCACCTGGCGACCGATGTCACGGTCGGCATCGTCGAGACGCTGCGGCTGCTGGTGCCTCCCGTCGGCGCGCGCGTCGTGCTGACCCCGCCGGTGTACGCGCCGTTCTACGAGATGGTGGGCGAGGCGAACGGAACGGTCGTCGAGGTGCCGCTGCTGGAGGCATCCGGATGGACGCTCGACCTCCCCTGCCTCGAGCGCGCCTTCGCCGACGGCGCCGACGCCATGCTGCTCTGCAACCCGCAGAACCCGACCGGACGATGTCACAGCCGCGAGACGCTGCACGCGCTCGCTGAGCTCGCAGCGCGCTACGACGTCCCGGTGCTCAGCGATGAGGTGCACGCGCCGTTCGCGCACGCGGATGCCTCGTTCACCCCGTTCGCGCCGGTCGCGGCTGCAGCGGGCGCGCGCAGCGCCACCGTCACGAGCGCCAGCAAGGCGTGGAATCTCGCCGCGCTCAAGTGCGCGTGGATCGTCGCGGCCGACGACCGTACTGCCGCCCTGCTGGAGCGGCTGCCGGAAGAGACGGCGGCGCGCACGAGCATCCTCGGGCTGCACGCGGGTATCGCCGCGTTCGACGACACCGAGTGGCGCGATGCGGCGATCGCTCAGGTGGTCGCCAACATCGAGCTGTTTCGGGCCGAGCTGGCCGCCCGTGTACCCGAGGCGAGACTCGTAACCCCGGATGCCGGTTACCTGGTCTGGTTGGACCTCCGCGACGCAGGCCTCGGCGACGATCCCGCCGCCATGCTCCGTGAGGAGGGACGCGTGGCCTTCAATTCGGGCCCGACGTTCGGCACCGGAGGCGCCGGATTCGTGCGGGTGAACGTCGCGTGCGACCCCTCCACGATCGTGGAGGCGGTGCGTCGCATCGAGCGCGTGGTGCGGGCATCCGCTCGCGCAGCCGCTGGTTGAGCCTGTCGAAACCAGCGTCCGCTGGTATCTCCGCTGGTTGAGCCTGGGCCCCCAACGCCGGAGGCTCCGCGCGCCGCGCAGCGGCGGGTGGAGGGGCGTTAGGGAGCGAAACCAGCGTCCGCCGGGGTAGCCGCTGCCCGAGCAATACCGATGGTCACCCTGCGGGCTGAGTAGAACCGCAGTACAGTCCAGCGGCGCCCCTGGCTTCGTCCACGAGTCGAGCCGCCTCGGCAGCATCCCAGAATGCACACCCGCCTCAAGCCGCAAAGAGGTCCTGTGCGGTCGCCATGGCTGACGTCCTGAAGAATGGGTTCTTCACGGACCGCTCCATCACGAGGTCAACGTCGTGGCCAACGATTCGTTCCAGCTCGAACTTCAGATCGAAGTAGTCGTGGAACAAGTTCTCTCGCCCTGGCTGGAAGGTGACGAGGAAGTCGACATCGCTCGTCTGCGGGTCGAAACGGTCGGTGAGCACCGAACCGAAGACACGGAGCCGCTCCACGCCGTACTGCTTGCAGGCGTTCCGGATCGCCTCGGCATCAAGGAGCGAAGCAGCATCCATGCGTCCAGTCTGACAGACCGGAGTCTTCGGGCGCCCGGGCTCAACCAGCGGCAGCCGCCGCCAGCCCCCGCTCGAGGTCCTCGGTGATGTCCCGCGCACTCTCCAGCCCGATCGACAGGCGGATCAGCCCGGGCGTGATGCCGGCATCCAGCCGCTCCTGCTCGGTGAGCTTGCCGTGGATGGTCGAACCGAGGTGGATCGCCAGCGAGCGCACGTCGCCGATGTGGGTCATGGGCGAGATGAGCCGCAGGGCGTCGATGAAGCGGCGGGCGGCATCCCGTCCGCCGGCGAGATCGATGCTCACGATCGAGCCCGGCCCGAGCGGCAGGTAGTGCTGCGCGAGCGCGTGATAGGGGCTGGATGCCAGCCCCGGGTAGTGCACCGCCGCCACCTCGGGCCGGCCGGCGAGCCACTCGGCGACGCGCTGAGCGTTCGCGACATGCCGCTCCATCCGCAGCGACAGCGTCTCGATGCCGGCAAGCAGCAGGAACGCACTGGTCGGCGGCACGGTCGGCCCGTACTCGAGCACGATCACGCTGGGCATGTACGCCCCGAACGCGGATGCCCCGAACTTCTCGACGAATGACGGCACGCCGTCCCGAGGCGCTTCCGTCAGCTGCGGGAACCGCTCGGCGTTCGCCGCCCAGTCGAACGTGCCGCCGTCGACGACCGCGCCACCGATGACCGACCCGTGTCCGGCCAGCCACTTCGAGGTGGAGTGGATGACGACATCCGCTCCGTGCTCGATCGGACGCTCCAGGTACGGCGTCGGCACCGTGTTGTCGACCACGAGCGGCACCCCGCCGGCGTGGGCGATGCGCGCGAGGCGCTCGATGTCGGTGACCTGATTCAGCGGGTTGGGCAGCGTCTCGGTGTAGATCGCCTTCGTGGTGGGACGGAAGCGGGATGCCCACTCCTCGTCGGTGGCGGCATCCGGCACGTACTCGACGTCGAGCCCCTGCCGCTTGAGCGTTCCGCGGAACATCTCGCGCGTGCCTTCGTACAGCGACTGCGTCACCAGGATGTGATCGCCCGCCTGAGCGAGCGCGAACAGCGCTGCGGCGATCGCGGCCTGCCCACTGGCTACGAGGATGCCGTCGACTCCGCCCTCGAGATCCGCGATGCGTCGCCCGGCGACCGCGTTCGTCGGGTTGTCGTTGCGTGAGTAGGCGCGGCGTGTGCTGCGTCCGGCGAAGAGGTCTTCGCCGTCGTCGAAGCTCTCGAACAGGTATCCGGCCGTCTGGTAGATCGGCGTGACCCGCGCGTGCGCCTCGGCGTCGATCAGGGCTCCGGCGTGGATCTGGCGGGTCTCGAAGTCGGGGCGGCGTTCCTGGTCGGGCATGCGTACAACGCTACGGTGCGCCGGGAATCGGGTGTCGTGGGGTGACGGCGAGGGCCTCAGTGCACCTTCTCGACTGCGACCACTGTGTCGTACAGGCCGTAGTGGCGCAGGCCCTTGTGAGACGCGATACCCGTGTAGGCGAGCGAAGCATCCTCGTAGCGGCGGAACGCGAACACGGCTTGGTTCATGTGGCCGGCGTTGAAGACGCCGAGCGAGACGAGCAGGTTGAAGTCCGCAACCGAGAGGCCGGTCACAGCCTTGAAGAGGTCCGGCTCGATCTTGGTGATCACGTCGTACAGGGTGTTCTCGCGGAAGTCGGTGAGGTACATGAACGCCGGAATGCGCGTGGCGAACTTGATCAGCTTCTCTTGTATGGCCTTGCGGCCCTTCTTGAACTCCTTCTCCTCGTCGGAGAGTTCCCTCTTCTCAGCAGTCGAGATCTGGTCGCCCTTCTCTTTCTTCGTCTTCGAGACCGCTTCGCTCTTATTGACGACCGTCTCGAAGATGGACTCTCCGAGAGAGCGGAATCCTTCGATATTCATCACGGCCTTCATGGCTGCCTCGTTCGCCATGATCTTCTTCAACGTGTCGTTGTCGACGTTGACGAGAATGGCTGATTCCCACTTGCGCGCGAGCAGGGTGGCGGAGGTGCCGGCCATGGCGATATCGAGGATGCCGCCGGCATCCACCTGGGTCATGTGTGACCCGTCGTAGGCGAGCACGGGCAGGAACTTCACGAGCTCTTCGACGGCGTGCTCGGGGTTCTTGTCCTCGGGCGCAAGGCCGGTGCCGTACTCGCTGATCTGACGCAGAGCTCGTGTCGGTGCAAAATCGAAGACGAAGCAGACGGGCTTCAGCACCTCTTCCTCATTGGGGTCATCACCGTTCGGGTTGCTGATCGACCACGGGGACTGCACGCGGAACGCGGCCTGGAAGTATGTCTCCGGCGCTTGCAGGTTGCGCAGCATCAGAATGGACGACCACTGCGGCACAGTGACGCCGGTGGTGAGCTTGCCGACGGTGAGCGTGATGGTCTTCGTGTCGAAGCCGTTGCCGATCGCCTTGCGCACCGGCGGCAGGGCATCCAGTCCGATGCCCACGTTCGGCGCAGACACGTTCACGACCGTGTAGTCATGCCAGAACACGTTCTGCTTCTCGGCCATCAGATTGACCATGGCGGCGCAGGATGCCTGCCGCGGCAGCATCCAGATCGAGTGCTGAAGGTAGGGCAGCAGCCGAACATCCGAGTAGGGAAACGGTGGCTTCGTTCCTACCTTCAGCATGTCGACCTGCGTGGGGAAGTACGAGCCGCGGATGATGTCGAGCCACTTCTGCACGTCATCCTTGTGCACGAACTGGGCGTCAGCGCCCTCGCCCTTCGCCTCGAAGAACGCGTTCAGGTCGAACTCATCGAACTCGCCTTGGTGGGCGATCGAGACGAGTTCTTCAGGCATCTGATAGGTGAGGAGTCGCATCTCCGGGAGTGCGCCGTATGGGTTGCGCTCGTTCGGATGCTCCGCCGCGAACCGCGCCTTGGCGCGCTGTTCGTCCGTGTAGGTCCAGTTGAAGATCTGCTCCTCGATGAACCGGCCGGTCGCCAGGGCCTTGAACGGCGTGCCGGAGAGATAGAGGTACGCGCCGGCCCTGATCGGCACGAAGGCATCCTCGTCGTTGCCGAGTTCCTCGGTCTCCTGCGCGAAGGTCTCGAGGTTCTTGCCGAACTCCTGCTCGAGCTCCTTCTTCTCGGCTTTCTCGTCCTCGCCCTCGAACAGCTCCTTGGCGGCGTCGCGCCAGGCGCCGAAGTGGTACTCGTCGAAGACCACGAGGTCCCAGGTCAGTTCGGTGAGCCACTTGTGCTTCGGTTTGAAACCGCCAGCGGCGTCCCGGCCGAGCAGGTCCTGGAACGAGCCGAAGAAGACGAGCGGATGCTCCGGATCGGTCTTCGAAGGATCCCCACCGGCGTCGGCGGAAATGTATTGCCACCCGTCGAAGTCGACGTGCGACTCGAGGTCGGTGCGCCAGGCATCCTCGACGGCAGGCTTGAACGTGACGACGAGGATTCGGTGAGCCTTCAGCTTCTTCGCCAGTTGGTATGCGGTGAAGGTCTTGCCGAAGCGCATCTTCGCGTTCCAGAGGAACTCGGGAACGGCATCGTCATCTTCGGCCCAGATGGACTGGAAGTAGTCGTACGTCTTGTCGACGGCATCCCGCTGCTCGTCGCGCATCGGGAAGGTCAGGTGGTGGGTGCCCGTGTGTACCTTGCCCGAGCGCAGGTCGGTGATGGCGGTCTGCACGTCAGCGACGGTGCATTCCATCCACTCCAGCGTCGGGTTGTCGAAGCCCTTCAGCTTGAGCGCATTCCGAACGTCGAAGTCGGTGAAGAAGGTGCCGTCGTCGCGAACCGCGGACTCGTCGAGCACGATCGCGTAGTTCGTGATCGCTGCGGTCTTCAGTTGCTGGACGACGCGGGTCTTCACGTCCTGTGTGGTCTGGCCGACCTTCAGCTGACCAGCGTGGGCCTCGTCATGGATCTCGTACGCGTAGATGCGGAGCCGGGATGCCGGCTTCGGCGCGAAGAGGTCGGCCTCAGGTCTAGTCATTCGACTTTTCCTTCAACGAGAGGTCAGAGGGACGGTACTGCGAAAGGGACCACCGTTCTGCGCGGGAGAATTGCAGGATGGCTAGGCGAAGTGCTGCCTGATTGAACAAGCCCGCGTCGACCAGTGCCTGCATCTCATCGGTGCTCAAATGCATGACCTGCTCGAAGAGTTCTGTTTCATCAGTAGTCAGGACGTCTTGAAGGGTCTTTTCGAATCGCCGCGACAAGTACATGAATGCATTGATGCGTTTGGCGAGGAACTGAAGGCGCTCGGTCAAGTCGACTTCAGCATCGTCACGCTCGTCACGCTCAGTTTCGCTTGAGGGGTCACTCGTACTTGGAGTGCTAGCGCCACTTGTTGGAGTCAGCTCTGGGTTGGATGCGATGGTCGCGGACGCTGTCCCCTCAGCTCGAGATCCACTCTTCAGGCGTATTTTGAGCAATGCGTCACGGACACCTGGTACGAGCTGCGCCTCCCTGAGTGCACAAGGGTTGATGAACTGCCGCGACACCATCTGTCGAGTGTCAACGGACGCAGATTCGAGCGCCACATTCAGAACTTGTTCCGTGTTGACCATGTTCATCCGCGTGCCGTCGAACGCGAGAACGGGCAGATACCTGTTCAGATCCGCGAGATCTGCTTCCGGATCGGCCCCCTGCCCAAGGCGAAGGCCATAATCCGCATACAGCCGCAGCGCTCGGTTGGGCGAGAAGTCGATGACGAGGCACGCTGGCTTCTCAATGCGCTCGGCGTGCGGATCGTCGCCGTTCGGGTTCTTCAGCGTCCACGAGGACTGGACACGGAACGCAGCCTGGAAATACGTTTCCGGCGACGAGAGATTGCAGAGCATGAGTATCGCGGACCACTGCCGAACTGTGACTCCGGTAAGCAACTTGCCGCATGTGAGCGTGATCGTCTTCGAGTCGTAGCCCGACCCGATCGCATCGCGAACCGGAGGCAGGGCGGCCGCCCCCGTTCCAGCGCCTTCGCCGGCAACGGCTAGTACATCGAAGCCACCCCAGAGATTTCCCTGGTTGAACGGTTCTCGGAGCAGATTCCGCATCGCGAAGACGGCCGCGACCGACGGCAAGTACCACACAGTGTGATTCATGTAGGCGAGCACGCTTGTATCCGCGTATGGAAATGGCTTCCCGCTGTCAACGGTCTGTAGCGCGCTGTCAAAATCTTGTCCGCGCATCCAGGTCAGCCATGCTTGAACGTCGTCCGCGTGAACAAATTTCGCACGGCTCCCAGCACCGGTAGCCCTGAAGAACTCGTTCAGATCGAACTCGTTTCGATGGCTCTTTCCTGCGGCTATGCGGAGCTGATCAGGAAGCTCGTAAGTCAAGAGCCTCATTTCGGGGAGCGCCGCATAAGGGTTCGCTTCGCCCGGATGCGACCTGTCGTGGTCGGACTTGGCTTGTTGCTCATCCGTATAGGTCCAGTTGTATATCTGCTCGGGGCGGAACTGTCCGGACGCTAGCGCGCGAAACGGCGTCCCAGAGAGATAGAGGAAGGCTCTTGCATGCTTGAACGGGAGGAAGTCACGCTCGTCTCGCCCCCATTCATCCAGATCCTCTTCGTATTGATCTGCATCCTCCGAGTACTCCGCTGCCAGTTCCAAGGCTCCGTGTCTCGTCTCGCCTGCCACCAGCTCCTCGTCGGCGTATCGCCATGCGCCGTAGTGGAACTCATCGAAGATCACCAGGTCCCACGGTGTGTCCTCGATCCACTGATGACGTGCTTTGAAGGTGTGCGTTTCCGGGTCCCTACCGAAAAGGTCCTGAAATGAACTGAAGTAGACGAGACGCTTAGCCTCACTCGGGCTTGTGTCTGAGCTCGCATCGCCAGATGAGCGGAAGGACCACCCTTCGAAATCGACGTGCGACTCTAGATCTGTTCGCCACGCGTCCGCCACAACGGGCTTGAAGGTAACAACAAGGACTCGCTGCGCACCGAGCTCGCGGGCGAGTTCGTAGGCTGCGAACGTCTTGCCGAATCGCATCTTCGCGTTCCACAAATAGCGTGGGACCGCTTCAGGGTTGAAGGCCCATTCTGCACGGAAATACGCGGATGCCCGGTCGATCGCGCACTGTTGCTCGTCGCGAGGAGCGAACCGTTCGGTTCGTCCGGGGGTGAACGACGTTCGACCCACGACGTTGGCGTAAGCCGTCCGCAGTTGTTCGGGTGAACACGTGAACCATTCGTTTCCGCCGCCCGTGTCGATGCGTTTGACCCCGGGCAGCCTCTGCAGTTCGGCATGCACGTCGCTGTCTCGGAAAGGGCGGCCAGAGTCATCGACGGCAGGCTCGCTGAACTCGATCTCGACCAGATTCGCGAGCCCAGCGGTCCTGATCTGCTCAAACACTCGATCACGAACCGTACGCTCTGTCTGACCTACCTTTAGGCGGTCGCGAAGCCCGTCAACGAGGAAGCGGTAGCCATAAATGCGCCGTGTCGCTAGGTCGCGCGACGGCAGGGCGCTCAACGGGTCACGTGGCAAGTGTCTCACCGCCACTCAGGACTTCTGTGGAGCCAAATACCCGATGTGCTCTTCAAGTCGGCCACCCGCGGTCCTCGTGTGCTGGGCGAGATGAACCTTCACGTCCGGATTGGTTGGGCTCGTCTTCAGGCGACTGGCGTACGCCTCGTCGTGGACTTCGCATGCGTCGATGCGGAGCCGAAGCGCTGGCTTCGGCGCGAAGAGGTCTGTTCTGGGCCTAGACATCGGTCGGCTCAGTCGGACGGACCATGCTCTCGATGAAGGAGACCTCATCTGCAGTGATGCCATATTTGGAGTAGAGCGCAGCGTCATCCCAATGCCGAGACAGGTCTTGCACAGGGACGAACGCGAATGACCCCTTCGAGATGTTCTGGGTTGTCTTCACTAGGGAAACAAGAAAGCGGAAGAAGCGTGTCTGCAGGTACTCCATGAGGTGCTGTGCCTCACTAAGGGAGTCGACAAAGTCGACTATGAGATAGGTTTCCGTCGACACCGACCCCACGTCGGATACGAATGGCCTGCCGAGAACGGCGTGCGGGTACTCATCACCACCAGGGCTTGCCTTCGATACAAGGACCTTTATGCGATCCTTAAACTTGGCGTTCGATGCGATCTGATCGACGGATATATAGACTTCTCTGTCCTTTGTCGATCCGCGCCTGCTCCGGTATAGAAGGACAGTGTGCTTTGAGTCTTTTGTCGTCGAGAAAGCCGTGAAATTGGAAGGAATTCCATACGGGTTCCTCGACTGAACACGAGACGACATAACGGGCTCGTTGAGAGCCCGGACTTTGGATAGTATCGAGATGGCTTGGTTATCCCGTACAAAAGTTCTGTTTCCGGGTTCAAGGGCGGGACGAATCGCAACATTTGGAGCGCCGCTCTTCCGATAGTTGGCTACCAACATCGGTCCTGTGTGATCGACGGCCCACCGGAAATAGCAAACGCCGCCTCGAATATTCAGGCCGGGAAACACTAGGTCTGTTTCGGGAAAATCATGAACTTCAGCGAGGCCCTCGCCCTCTAGCATGGAGGCCCGGAATTCGTCGAGACCCTTGCCGCCGGAGTACCATCTGGCGGGGATGACCATCAGTAGCTGCTTCGGGTCGAGATTCTTCGCTTGTTCCACGAATCGGTGGTAGAGCGGGATTGCGCTGGCGCCCTCTCCGCCTCCATCGCCAAGTTGGTAAGGAGGGTTCCCGATGATGACGTCGAACTGCATTTTGGCTCCGAACAGCTCGTTGACTCGAGCCTTGATGTCGTCGGTGTGGATGAAGGCGTACGCGTGCGTCTCGAGTGAATCGCTGCGGGCGTACTCGGCTCCAGAGGCGCCGCAGTACTTGCACTTGCCGCTCCGGATCAGGTCGACCCACACTTTTCGGCCAGTTTGGGGAGGCGTTCGAAGCACTCGCTCCCGGTCAACCCAGGTGTGCTCCGTGCGTTCGAACCAGATGTTTCCCCAGTCCCGATCGAAGCTCTTCGCGATCGAATGTTCTCCGGTCGCGTCCTTCGAGCAGTAGACGCTGCGCCGAGCCAACAGCGACGTGAGCTGCGTGATACCGATGCCGAAGACCTGCTTCGTCAAGATGTGGTCGACCCGGGACTCGAGGTCGGGCATCCATTTCTCGAGTCCGTCGGTCAGTCGGGAGACGATCTCGCGCAGGAACACGCCGGACTTGGTGAACGGGTCGAGGAACGTGACCTTCGGGTTCGCCCAGATGTTCGCGCCGTGATTCTCGGCAGCCCAGGCATCCGCGAGGGTATCGAGCATGCGATTCGCGAACTCTGGCGGCGTAAAGACCTCGTCGTTCGAGAGATTCGCTATGCACGTCAGCACGTCAGGGTTGTGCCCTTGAAGCGAGAACTCCGCTTTGGTTGCGACGTCGGTCATGCCGCGATCTCCTGCACCGTCTGTGGCGGATACGTGCGCACGGGCGCGAAGACCTCGTGTTCCTCAAGCGCGTCGAAGAGCGTCCCCTGGAACGAGGCGCGCTGGGTGAGGTTGTCGTAGCTGAAGTCCCGGCGTTGATACTTGCCGCGACCGAGGTAACCCCACTCCGGGAACGTGATCGGGTCGCCCGACGCATCCGTCATCTTCAGGGCGTCGCCTTGCACGATGTTCGCGGCAAGCACCGCGGCGCCGGCTTTCGCCCACACACCATCTGGCTCGGCATTGAGGAAGCGCGAGTAGGTCTCCAGCAGGTTCTCTCGGCACTCCGCGGCGTTGTCGGCGAGAAGCTCTATGCCGTAGACGCACATGAGGGCGAAGAGCGCGTAATGCCGCTTCTCGAAGTCACTGCGACCGTGCCGCACCTGCACAGCGGCGAGCTTTCGTTCAAGAACAGGAACGAGAAAGTTGCCGGACCCGCACGCGGGCTCGAGGAAACGTGCGTCGATGCGTTCCGTCTCCGCCTTGACCAGATCGAGCATGTCTGCGACGAGCCACCCAGGCGTGAAGACCTCACCGTGATCGGCAACACGTTGCTTCGACTTGACGAGCCTCGCGGGCCGTTCTGTCTCTGTTGCCATTCAAAGAGCGTACAAGTACCCGGTGACATGCACCCTGGCACCAGTGCAGGGGTCACGTGAATCTGAATGGATGCCCCGCGTTGCTTCCGATGCCGCCGCCCACATCGGTGCGCTCATCGCTGAGAAGCGCAAGCATCAGGGCATGACGCAAGACCAGGTCGCCGTGTTCAGCGGGATCGACTCGTCGAACGTGCGCGCTTACGAAAGCGGTCGCTCAACTCCGAACATCCAGTCGCTGATTCGCATCGCGAAGGCCCTCGGTGTGAAGCCCGGCGAGTTACTCGAGGGTGTCGAGCCGGAGATGTTCACGGCGCCAGTCGATGACCGTCGCCGACGCAGAGCTGGGTGAAGGCACTCGATCCGGGAAAGCGGATCAGGCGTGATGACCCGCATTTCCGGATCATGCTCTATGATCTGGATATCCGGATCGGAGGTCTCATGGCCGACTACCACGCGCGCGTCCGCAGCCCCCACGATTTCGGACTCGTACTGCAACAGGCGCGCGACGGGATGGGCATCTCGCAACGCGAACTGGCCCGGCGTACCGGTCTGAGCCAGCGGGCCATCAGCGAGATGGAGTCGGGGCAACCCACACTCTGGGCGCGCCGGCTGTTCGAACTGCTGGGCGCCACCGGCGTCGAGGTGACCGCGCAGTGGGCCGATCACCAGGAGCACGGATGAGGCTTGCCGTCGAGCTTTACGGGCGCAGGATCGGGCATCTCGAGGGCGGATATCCGCGTACGTTCACGTTCACCCAGACGGCGGAGGCGGTCCGCGAGTTCGGCGCCGGCAGTCGCATTCTCTCGGTCGCCATCCCGCTCGGCGTCCATCCGCGCAGGGCCGATGCCGGCCGGAGGCGCAACTTCTTCGCGGAGCTCCTGCCGGAAGGGCACATCCGAACTGCGATGTTCGACGCTGCCGGTACCCGCGGAGACGACGATGTGCTGGCGTTCCTCGGCGTCTATGGCCGCGACGTGGCGGGCGCTCTCCAGATCTGGAACCTCGATGACCCCACCGAGCCGAAAGAGGGAGTGGGGATACCCGTCGACGATCGGCAGATCCGATCGCTCATGGAGCGGTACCTCCGAACCCCGCTCGGCAATGCACCGCATCATGGCCGCACCTCCTTGGCGGGCGTTCAGCCGAAGATCGTGTTGGCGCGCGACGGCGACACCTGGCGTCAGGTCATCGACGGTTACCCGTCCACGCACATCCTCAAGCCTGCGCTCACCGACGGATCCGTTCGCGAGACCATGATCTTCGACGAAGAATACGGGGCACGCGTCGCGCGATCGGCGGGCATCCGATCAGTGGATGCCCGCATCGAGCGAATCGCTGGACTCGACGCGCTCGTCATCGCGAGGTATGACCGAGACCCGGGCTATCCCGACGGTCGCGTGCACCAGGAGGACTTCAATCAGATCCTTGGAGCATCCGGCAACCAGAAGTACCAGGAGCACGGCGGCCGTGTCACTCTTCGTCGCGTGGCCGAGGCGCTGGAGATCGCTGGCGCCTCCCGTGAGATCGAGACACTGGCCGAACAAGTGGTGTTCGCGTGCGCGATCGGCAACCTCGACCTGCACGCGAAGAACCTCTCCGTTCTTCACCTGCACGACGGAACGGTTCGTCTGGCGCCCGCCTACGATGTCGTCCCGCTGACGCACGTGCCCGGGATCGACGGGCGCATGGCCATGGCCGTCGGCGGCGTGTACGTGCACGCGGCGATCACCCGCGCCGACATCACCCGGGAGCTCGCATCGTGGCGCTTTCGCAGGGCAGAGCGCGTGGTCAACGAAGTTCTCGCACGCCTTCTCGACGCAGCTGAGCGGGAAGCCCCCCTTCCCGGGGCAGCGCCAACCGTGCAGGAGGACGTTATCCGCATCACGCGCAACCTTCTCTCCGGTGAAGCGACGGGGCGTACGCGGTGAGGCGAGGCTCATTGCCGGCTCCGTACCCGGCGGCCTGATTCGCGCCAACGAGGCGGCCCCTCTACTCGAAGCCCGTGGCCATCAGGCGGCCCGCTCGCTTCCAGCAATCAGTTCGAAGCGAATGGCCTCATCCACTTGCGACAATGTCAAGTCATACAAGTCCGCTAGTGTCTCGCGGCTTGTCCCCGCCCGATAGTCCTCTGCGAGCGCATCGGTTCGTACGTTGCGCAGAGCTGGCTGCCCGAAGGCGTGCGCCGGGTCCATCTGTACTTGCGCGGTTCGGAGGTCTGGGCTCAGTCGGGTGACCACGTCATTGTCGTAGTGGACGGCGTGGCTGAACCGTTCGGTGGCAGCAGCGAGCATCGCCTGACCATTCCGCACGACAACGAGACGAAGCGGTCGATCGATGCCGACTTCGTCCTGTACCAGGCGCACCAATTCCCGACCCTCCACGTCGATGAAAGGGTGCGAATGAGCCAGTGGGTAGCGACCGAACTCTTCCCGTAGGCGCACGACTGCTGGGCGGAGCCGCTGTACCGGGACGCGTTGGCTCCGGAACTCAGCGAGCAGACGTGCCTCCACCATCTCGCCCCAGGTGACGACGTCAGAACCGGTGGGTTCCTCGCGAAGCACGGGCTCGTAGAACCTGTTGTCGCGGGTGTACCCCTCCAGCCATCGACGTGCGGTCCCGGAGTGCAGACCGACGAGGCGATCTACGTCTGCATACGAATAGATCGCCCGATCGAGAAGGGAATACGCCATGGGACCAATGATGGCAGCCGCCACCGTCCGTAACCCGGCGATGGGAGAGCTCGTGTCGCCCAACCCGCGACAATAGAACACGTGACACGCACGGTTCGAGGCGCGCGCATCCTCATCACGGGTGCAGCGAGCGGCATGGGCAGGCTCTACGCGGAACGCGCCGTGCTCGAGGGCGCCAAGTCCGTCGTGCTGTGGGATGTCGACCGTGCGGCGCTCGAGGAGGTCGCGGAGGTGCTGCGGGCGGTCGCGGAGCCGGGCACCAGCATCCACCCGTACGTCGTCGACATCGGGGAGCTCGGCGCCATCGCGCAGACCGCCCATAAGGTGCGGCGTCTGGCGGGCGACCCGGACATCCTCATCAACAACGCCGGCATCGTTCGCGGCGCCCTGTTCTGGGAGCACGACAACGGCGACGACACCCGCAAGATCATGCAGGTGAACGCGCTGGCGCCGATGTATGTGACCCGCGAGTTCCTGCCCTCGATGATCAAGGATGCCTACCGCGCCAAACGCATCGTCAACATCGCGTCGGCGGCTGGCCTGCTGTCGAATCCGCGCATGAGCGTCTACGCGGCATCCAAGTGGGCGGTGATCGGCTGGAGCGACTCGCTGCGGCTCGAGCTCGAACGTGAGGACCACGGCAACGTCAAGGTCACCACCGTCGCACCGAGCTACACCGACACGGGCATGTTCCGGGGTGCGCGCGGCCCGCTGCTCACGCCGATCATGCGACCCGAATACGTGGTCGACAAGGTGTGGGATGCCATGCTCGCCGGCCGCCCGCTGCTCACGCTGCCGAAGTCGGTCGCGCTGGCCAGGGCCCTGAAGGGCATCCTCCCGGTGCGGGCTTGGGATGCCGTCGCCGGGCCGGTGTTCGGGGTGTACTCGTCGATGGATGACTTCGTGGGGCGCGGCTAGAGGTGATGCTTCGTCAGCCAGGCGCGGAGCACGGCGTTGAACTCGTCAGGATGCTCCACGCTCGGCAGGTGCGCCGTGTCGCTGAAGATGTATCCCTCGGATCGCGGTAGCGCAGACACCAGGAACGCCTGCGCGGCCAGCTCCGGCGACAGGTCGAACTCGCCCGCTGTCGCCAGCAGCGGCACTTGCAGGTCGTTGATCGCTTCGTATGCGGTTGGCTCGGCGGGAGCGGCGACCGGCGCCTCTGCCCGGTGGGCCGCGTTCGGGCGGTTCAGTGCGTGTGCGGTCTCGACGAACGCGGGGTCGAGTTCCGCGGCGTCCCGCGTCGGAGCGACGGCCCAGAGCAGCGTCTCCAGCTCGACGAGGCGTGCCCAGTCCTGCTCCTCGTAGGCGTCGTCGAGGGCGTCGAACGCGGCATCCTCGGCATCCGTCAGCTCGACATCCGGCAGCCCACTCGGAGTGGATCCGACCGTGACGACCCCGGTGATGCGCTCCGGCGCTTCGAGTGCGAGGTCGAGCGCTATCCGTCCGCCGCGGGATGCGCCGACGACACACGCCTTCTCGACGCCGAGATGGTCGAGCAGGTCGAGCGCGTCGGTGCGGTCGCTGAACTTCACGTCGTCGGTGCGCGTCTGGCCGAAGCCACGTGTGTCGAACCGCACGACGTAGTGGTCGTCGACCAGCGCGGGCACGAGCGGATCCCACATGCGCAGCGACGCGATCCCGGCGTGGATCAGCAGCACGGCCGGAGCGGATGCCGGTCCCTCCGCCTCGTAGTACAGCTCGGCTCCCGGCACGCTCAGGTGTGGCATGGTCCGAGCCTACGGCGGCACGGATGCTCGGGCCAGGTGCTGCGATGCGTGCTGTGACCGCCGACGGCAACGGTTTGCCATCGCGAATCGGCGCGCTGCGCGGTCCGTAGGCTTGAGCGGTGGCGGGCGTGCTGATCGGGTTCGGGATCATCGCGTTCGTCATCGTCGTCGGCTACTTCGCCGGACGACTCGGCGTCGGCGGACCGTCCGCCGGCTTCGTGCTCAACCGGGTCGCGTTCTTCGTGACCAACCCGGCACTGCTGTTCACCGTGCTCGCCAAGGCCGACCTGCGCGAGGTGTTCTCCTCGAGTGTGATCATCGCCGCTGCATCCGCGATCACGGCGGCCGGCGTCTTCGTGCTGGCGAGTCGGCTGTTCTTTCGCCGGTCCGCAGCGGAGACCACCATCGGCGCGCTTGGCGCCGGCTACGTGAACGCCAACAACATCGGTCTCCCGGTAGCTGTATACGTGCTCGGGAATGCATCGTTCGTGGCGCCGGTGCTGCTGCTCCAGTTGATCGTGTTCGCGCCTACCGCACTCGTCGTGCTCGACATCACGGCGCACGGCCGGGCATCCATTCGGTCGATCGTCACGCAGCCGGTTCGCAACCCGATGATCCTCGCCTCGCTGGCCGGGCTGGTACTCGACCTGACCGGCTGGAACGTTCCGGATGCCGTGTTCCAGCCGTTCGAACTGCTCGGCGGGGCGGCGGTTCCGTTGGTGCTCCTCGCGTTCGGCATGTCGCTGCGAGGCGCCCGACCGCTACGCGCCGCGCACGAACGGATGCCCATCATCGCGGCATCCGTGGGCAAGGTCGTGTTCATGCCGCTGGTGGCATGGATCGTCGCTTCGCTGCTGGGGCTGCACGGACACGCGCTGTTCGCGGCCGTCGCGCTGGGCGCGCTGCCGACCGCGCAGAACGTGTTCAACTTCGCGAGCCGGTACCAGCGCGGCGAGGTGCTCGCGCGGGACACGGTGCTCGTCACGACGATCGCGGCGATCCCCGCGCTGATCGTCATCGCGTGGCTGCTGGCGTGAGGCGGTGAGCCGTCAGCCGAAGATCATCGGGCGGTCTTCGTCTTCGTTCCCCCCGTGCAGCGAGACGTCGAGGTCGACCAGCACGGGCACGTGGTCGCTGGGTGCGTCGCCCTTGCGCTCGTTCCGATGGATGCTCGCGTGCGTCACGAGGTCGGCGAACGGCTGCGAACCCAGGATGAAGTCGATGCGCATGCCCTCGTTGCGGGGGAAGCGCAGCTGCTTGTAGTCCCAGTACGTGAAGCCCTCCGGCTGATACGGCCGCACGACGTCGGTCATGCCGATCGCCTCGAACGCGGCGAAGGCCTCGCGTTCCGGCGCCGAGATGTGCGTGGACAACCCGGGGACGACGCTCGGATCGCCGTTGTCGGCATCCGTCGGGGCGATGTTCCAGTCGCCCATCAGCGCGAGCGGCCGGTCCGGGTTCTCGGCGAGCCAGGTGCGGGCATCCGCCGCCAGGGTCGCCAGCCAGTCCAGCTTGTACCTGTAGTGCGGGTCTTGCAGCGAACGGCCGTTGGGCACGTAGAGGCTCCACAGTCGCAGACCGGCGATCGTCGCGCCGATCGCGCGCGCCTCGCGTGGCAGGTCGGGACCCTCCTCGCCCTTCAGGAACCCGGGCATCCCGTCGAACTCGGTCGCGACATCCTCGATGGGCAGCCGCGACGCGATGGCGACCCCGTTCCACTGGTTGAAACCGTGGAGTGCGACCTCGTAGCCGGCCTCCTCGAACGCCTCGATCGGGAACTGCTCCGGCTTGCACTTGATCTCCTGCATCGCCAGAACATCCACGTCTTCGCGCACGAGCCAGTCAACGATGCGGCCCACGCGGGCGCGGATGGAGTTCACGTTCCAGGTGGCCACACGCATGCGGCCCAATCTATCGGCTGGCTCCGACAGACCGCCTCCGGGTGCGGAGCGGCCTACCAGCCGCCGCCACCGCCTCCGCCGCCACCGCCGCCGGAGAAGCCGCCTCCACCCGAACCGCCGAACGAGCTCGAGCTCCCGCTCGAGGACGACGGCGTGGTGGCGAAGCTCGAGGTGGAGAACGCGCTCGACCACAGGGCGAGCGTGAGGAACGGCGACGGACCGCTGTACCAGTCAGGCGAGTTCTCGCCAGTGGTCGCGTAGCGGTCCTGCAGCACCTTCACCCACTGCTCCGAGACGCCCAGCACCATCGCGTAGGGCAGAACCTTCTCGTACAGCTTCACGACGGCGCCGGTGTCGCGCACGTCGACCCGCTCCGCGGTCTGCGGGCTCTGCAGGAACGCCAGCCGGTCCTTCTCGGCGAGCTCGATGTACTGCTTCAGGCCCTCCAGGTGGTCGCGCACCTGGGCGCCCTTGTCGGTGATGCGCAGCCGTGGTGCCGTCAGTATGAGCAGCACGATCGCGAAGATCGCGGCGGCGATGTCGGGCAGCACCACCCACCACACTCCGGCGTGATTCGCCGCGGCGAAGCCCAGGTGCACGATCGGAAGAATCAGCAGCACGAACAGGCCGAAGCGAGCCCAGCCGTTGCCCGGTCGCTTCGTCCTGGCCCGCAGCCCGAGCTCGGTGACCCGCTTCGGAGCGGATGCCCGCTGCTTCGCGAGCGCATCCCCCAGCGTGCGGTCCTTCTGATCGAGCACCCGATAGTTGCCCACGACCGCGCCGGGGAACAGCACCTCCATCAGTGCCACCTCGGAGCTGTCGAGTGCCGACCAGTCGGCATTCACGAGCGTGACCGTGTAGCGGGAGCTGCTCGGGGCATCCGCATTCTCGGAGATCGTGAGGTACTTGCCGACGGCCAGGCCGACCAGCTCGGCGGGGAACGCGGCGTTGCCCTTGCCCAAGAAGTCGGCCGCGAGCATCGGCCAGACGCCGCGCGGTGCGTCGTACTCCGGCACGATGATGCCCCGCCCCTTGGCGTCGCGGAACGGGCCGGTGCGCAGGTAGATCACCCAGGCGAGACCGCCGAGCAGCGGGATGAAGAACAGCCACGGCACGATCACCCACTGCCAGGACTGCTGCTCGTGCGACGGCTCGGCGAAGGCGGCGTTGTCGAATCCGATCGCGACCGTGAGCGACTTGTAGTAGTTCAGGCCCTGCACGCTCGCGACGATCGAGTCGCCGTCGGTGCTCATCGTGCACGGCTCGTCGGAGGCGCCCTGCGCGGACTCCGTAGCCGAGGGGTAGCAAGCCTTCTGCCCGTTTAGACCGGCGGCCGTGCCGTCGTGCAGGTTGACGCGCACGGACGCCTCGCCGACGCGCGAGTCCCACCCCGATCCGTTGACGTCCCAGTACAGTTCGGCATCGTTCGTGTCCGCGAAGTGCCACACCACGTTCTGCAGCGTGTACCGCAGCACGTACGTCTTCGCGCCGTGCACGTACGTGTTCTTGTCGCCGATGCGCAACACGGTCATGTCGTCGCCGTAGCCGGCGTCGCTGCTGTCCACCGTTTCGTAGGGCTGGGGCGTGCCGTGGGCATCCGTGATCGAGAGGATGTGCGGATGCAGCGCGATGTCCTGATTGAACGTCGGGATCGCCCGCTCGATGCCGTGATTGACGTCGGCCTCGGGGAACCGCACGTCGATGGTCTCGGTGACCGTCATCGACGAGTTCTTCGCCGCGTCGCGGTGCAGGTCGAACACGGCATCGAACCGGTCGAGGGTGAGCGAGGTCACCGGGTCGTCCGTGAACGGACGGATGCTGCCAGCGGATGCCCGCCCCTGGTCGGATGTCTGACTCACCGCAGACGCGGGTTCCGATCCGAGGGTGAAGCTCAGAGCGCCGAGCGTGACGAGCGCGAGCACGGCAGCGGTCACCCTCACGAGGTGTGCGATGCGCATCGCACCAGGGTAGCGACGGGCTCGCCGGCCGGGATATCCGGGCCCTTCACAGCCCTACCCCCGCTAATCTTGAGGCCGTGACCGACACCCGCCAGCAGCTCATCGACTACATCTCGAACGAGGCCGTCTTTCACGGCGACTTCACGCTGACGAGCGGCAAGAAGGCATCCTTCTACGTCGACCTCCGCAAGGTGAGCCTTGACCACCGGGTCGCACCCCTGATCGGGCAGGTCATGCTCGACCTCATCGCTGACGTTCCCGAAGTGGTCGCCGTCGGCGGAATGACGATGGGCGCGGACCCGATCGCGGCGGCCATCCTGCACCAGGGCGCGGCGCGCGGGCTGGCATACGACGCGTTCGTCGTGCGCAAGGAGCCCAAGGATCACGGCCGCGGCAAGCAGGTCGAGGGTCCCGAACTCGAGGGCAAGCGGGTCATCGTGCTCGAAGACACCTCGACCACCGGCGGATCCCCGCTCAAGGCCATCGAGGCGCTGAAGAAGGTCGGCGCCGAGATCGCGGCCGTCGCCGTCGTGGTCGACCGCAACACCGGCGCCCGTGAGGTCATCGAGCAGGCCGGCTACCCCTACCTCGCCGCCATCGGACTGGACGACCTGGGACTGGCCTAGTGGCGCGCTTTCCCCGAGGGCCGAAGGAGCCCGACGATCCCGACGACGACCTCACGTCGTTGTTCGGCGTCGGCGACGACGGCTCAGCGGGTGAGGCTTCCGACGACGACACCGCGTTCGACGTCGACGTCGACGACGGTCCGGATGCCTACGAGCCCGCGTTCCCGCCCGTCCCGTCGGCGACGCCCACGCCCACGCCCGACCTCCCGGATCCGCGTGCTGCACCGCCGACGTACGACATCCCCGAGCTGTCGATGCCGATTCCGCCGCGGCCGGAATCCAGTCCCCGCCCGCCGTCGACGAGCCTGACGGGCGGCGGGGAGAGCACGTTCTTCTGGGGGCTGACCCCGAACGACGAGCCCGACCCCCTCGTGCACGGTGCGGGCGCGAAAGACGAGGATGACGCATCCTCGGACGCCGCGGATGCCCGCGACTCGCGGCGCAGCGATCAGGAGTCGCGGCATCACCGCGGCCTCGTCCCGCCGACGGTTCCGCTCGCGCCGTACGTTCCGCCGGAGTACGAGCGGACCGCGGAGCCCACGGCGGCTGCAGAGGAGACCGCGGAGGCGCCGGGACCCGCGGAGCAGCGCGCACCGGAGCCGCCCGCCCGCGCGGAGCCTCCCGCGCCAGCGGAGCCGCCCGCTCCAGCGGAGGAGCCTGCCCCCGCTGAGCAGACCCGTCCGTTCGCCGTTCCGCCAACCGCACCGACTGTTCCGCCGATGCTGCCCGCCGTGCCACCGAACGTCGAGGTCATGCCCGGCACGGTTCCGCCCCCGACGATCGCGGTGCCCACCTGGACACCGCCCGCTATGCCGACGGCCCCGGACCAGCCGGCGGCGCCGGGTTCGGCCGCGCCGGAGCCCGAAGCCGCTTCGGATGCTCCGCCGACGGAACCGGAACCGTCGGCGCCGGGGACCGTGACTCTGCCATGGCTGCGACGTTCCCGCCGGCATGGAGACCAGGAAACCGCTGCGGGCGAATCGGTGCCAACGCCCCCGCGCGGAGCGGTTCCCGCTTTCGAGCCTCCGATCGCAGAGCCGGCGCCGGAGTCTCCCATCAGCGAGTCGGCTCCCGCAGCGCCCGTTGAGCCGAGCGCACCGGCCCAGTCGAGCACTCCAACGGAGCCGAGCGCGCCGGCCGAGCCGAGCACTCCGACGGAGCCGGCCGCGAGTACGTCGTGGTCGCTGTTCGGCGACCTGCTCGACGAGCATCCCGAGACTGCGGAGACCGAGTCCCCGGATGCCTCGGCGCCGGATGCGACCGACTCGACGACGGTGCTGCCAGAGGCTGCGAGCGGAGCTGCGGCGTTCGGTACGCTGCGGGACGACCGCGACCCGGTCACCTGGCCGTGGGGTGCCTCGGCTGTCGCCACACCGCAACCGTCGGCTGCAGCGGAACCGGCGGACGAGACAGCACTAGAGAGCAACGCGACCGCTGGATCAGGCGAGCCGACCGGGCGGGCGACGGGTGAGGATGCTGCAGCTGCAGCCGGCAGCGGCGTCGCGGCGGCGCACCGCCGCCCTCGCCGGGCGCTGCGCTCCGCCACCGCGGACACCGACACCCCCGGCGGCTCCGCTCGTTCCCATTGGGGCAGCGGAGGCGGTTCCGGCCACCCCGACGACGACGCCGGTGGCCCTTCCCCGCGCGCGCAGCGCATCATGCTGATCGTCGCCGGCGCGATGCTGCTCGTGCTCCTGCTCATCGCTCTGTTCATCGTGGGTCGCACCGCCATGCATCCGGTAGCTGCCGTCACTCCGAGCCCCACTCCCACGAAGACAGCCACTCCGACGCCCACGCCGACGCCCGTCGCGACGGGACCGCAGGCTCCAGGCAAGCATCCGTGGAACACGCTCCGTGGGGGCGAATGCCTCCAGCCGTTCACGACGGCATGGGCCAACACGTTCACCGTGGTCGATTGCGCGTCGCCGCACGCCGGTCAGATGGTCTACACGGCGGCGTTCTCGACGGACCCGAAGGCTCCATTCCCCGGCGCATCCCAACTGGCGTCGCAGATCAACGTGCTCTGCTCACGGCCCGGGGTGCTCAATCTGGATGCCGCGGGCCAATACGACGACGCGCAGGTTCAGGGCAGCTATCCGGTCACCGCGAAGCAGTGGCAGGACGGCCAGCGTTCCTACTACTGCTTCGTGAGCCGCTCGTCCGGGCAGCCGATCACCGGCAGTCTCGCGGGACCCGGTCCGCAGTAGTCGCTCCCCGGATGCCGGATGCCGCTCCCCGGATGCCGGCGGCCGCGTCAGGTCGCAGTTTTCGTCGTGTCAAGGGCGGCGAAGCGACAGAAACTGCGACCTGAATCACGCGTCGTGCGCTGCGATGCGGGCGTCGAGGCCCTGGCGCACTGCGGCCCACTCGTTGCTGAGGATCGAGTACGTCACGGTGTCCCGCACGATGCCCTTGAAGACCTGGTAACTGCGCAGCACGCCGTCCTGCTTCGCGCCGAGGCGTTCGATCGCCGCCCGGGACTGGTGGTTATGCCAGTGCGTGTGGAAGTAGACCGCGTTGCATCCGAGCGTGTCGAACGCGCGTCCCAGCAGCAGGCGCTTGGCGTCGGGGTTCACGCCGGTTCCGTGGGCGGATGCCGCCATCCACGTGTATCCGATCTCGACCCGCAGATTCTCCTGGGAGATGTTGCAGTACGTGCTCATGCCCACGAGCTCACCGGTGCGCGTGTTGCGGATGGCCCACGGCGCCATCCCGCCCTCCTCCTGCAAGCGGAGTCGGCGCTCGATCTCGGCGGCCATCCCGTCGGGCGTCGGCACCACCGTGTACCAGATCTTCCAGAGCTCGCCGTCGGCCGCGGCTCGGCCGAGCCCTTCGGCGTGATCGAGCGACAGCGGTTCGAGGGTGGCGAGAGGTCCGACGAGGGGCACCGTTTCGGCGAAGGATGTCACGGGTCGACGCTACCGCGACGCAGGCGTCCCGCGTTACGCGTTCATCGGGCTCTGCGCTTGACGCCCGGGTTCGCCGCATCAAGGAGATCTTCGTATTCCGGATGTTTGTCTATGAAGGTGCGGACGATGGGACAGAGGTTCGTCACGGTCTTGCCGTGTGCGCGCACATCGTCGAGCACCTGGCGGATCATCTCGGTTGCGACGCCCTGGTGCCGGAACTCCGGATAGACGGCTGCCGCCTGCAACACGATGCGGTCGCCCGCTCGGTTGTACGTGACACCGCCGAGGGCGGTGTCGCCGACGATCGCGGTGTAGACCTGGTTCTCCTCGTCGTTGACGACCGTGATGTCCATATCGATCTTCCCGTCGGCGTCGCGGACCTGATCGATCAGTGTCACTTGATCCTGGGTGAGCGTGCCGACGCCATCCGGATAGCCGGCCTCGTCCGGGTATTCGAACTCGTAACGATGAGATGCGGGCGGATTGGCCATGTCGTGCCTTTCCAGACGTATGACGGTCAGGAGCGAACGGTGATGATGGTCTTGCCCTTGTGCCGTTCGCTGGGGTTGAGTGCGGCGAGGGCGTCGTCGAGACCGGCGACCGTGCCGATGTTCGTACGGAAGCGGCCGTCGCGCACGCGCTGAACGATCTCGGTCAACTGCTGACGATCGGACTCGACGACGAAGTCGATGGCACGCACGCCCGCGGGCTCCGACTCTGCGGGACCGACGATCGTCACGAGCGTTCCCCCCGGCCGAATCAGCTCGGCCGACTGCTTCTGGATGTCGCCGCCGATGACGTCGAAGACCAGGTCGACTTTGCCGACATCCTGGAGATCGTCGCTGCCGAGGTCGAGGAACTCGTTGGCGCCGAAGTCGAGCGACTCCTGCCGATCGGCTGCCCGCCCGGTGCCGATGACGTAGGCGCCGAACTCGCGTGCGAGCTGAACCACGGCCGACCCGACCGCGCCGGCCGCGCCGTGGGCGATGACCGTCTGCCCGGACTTGAGGTGCCCGTGCTGCAAAAGACCCTGCCATGCGGTCAATCCGGAGATAGGCAGGCTGGCGCCCACGCTGAAGTCCACATCTCCGGGCAACGGTGCGAGGTTGCGCGACTCCACCGCCGTGTACTCGGCGAGCGTGCCATCGCGGTGCCAGTCGGTGATCCCGAAGACGCGCTGTCCCAGCGAGAGGCCCGTTGTGCCGTAGCCCAGAGCGGAGACAACTCCTGCGAATTCGTGGCCGATTACGGCTGAGCTGCGATCGCGGCCGGCCCGATCCGCCCAGGTCGAAGGCCACTCCCACTCGGCAGGAACGAACCCCGACGCTTGCACCTCGACCACCACATCGTTGATCGCCGGCTTCGGCTCAGGCAGTTCGGCCAGTCTGATTCCCGCAGCTTCGGCGTTGGGGTCGGTGGCGATGATCGCCTTCATGAGTTCCTCCTTGTAGCTGTGCCAGGATCGGCATCCGCGAGCAGTCGCAGATGCTCCAGCGCCATGTCGACGGCGGATGCCATGGGTGCCACGTCGCGCGCCGTCTGCGCGAGCAGATACCCGCCCTGTACGGCGGCGACGAAACCGGTGGCCAGTCGCACGACGTCGGCATCGGCCCGGATCGTGCCGTTCTGCTGCAGTCGACGCAGCACACCCTCGAACAGCTCGCTCCACGCCGCGAACAACCCCTGAAGTTGCTCCCGCGCGACCACGTCGTGATCGGAGACTTCATTCGCCAGTGAACCGAGCGGGCATCCGTACCGCCCCTGCTCCAATGCGTTGAACGCGATGAGTCCGTCACGCCAACGCTTCAGACCGGCGAGCGACTTGACCTTGCCCAGACGCTCGCGCTCGCCCCCGATCGTTCGCTCCCCCACGAACTCCACGACAGCCCGCACCAGCGCCGGTTTGTCGGGGAAGTGGCGATACAACTGCGACTTGCTGACACCGCTGGTCAGGACGACATCGTCCAAGGTGGTTCCGCCCACGCCACGGACCCGCATGAGTTCTGCCGCCGTCGAGATGATGCGGTCCCGCGTTTGAGCCCCGCGCGCGGTGAGCCGCGATCGTGCGGTCGCGGTGGGTGCATCCTGGGTCACGATGACATGATACGCAAAACTGGACGATTTCGTCCAGAATGAGAGGGGCTCGACTCGAAGCCGGATCTACCGCCCGAAGTTGCCGTCATCCCTGTGTAGCGACCACTGCGGACGGGGATTCCGGCTCCCGCACGTCAGCGCAGCTCGCGGAGCTCCGACGTGAGGTCGCCGCCCGCGTCTCCTGTGTTGACCGTCCCCTTGGGCTCGAACAGCAGAGCCTGCACCTCGCTGTCGGCGCGGGGACAGTGCTCGACCCCCTTGGGCACGACGAACACGTCGTTCGGTCCGAGCGTCACGTCGCGATCGCGCAATTGGATCGTCAGGGTTCCGCTCACCACGAGGAAGAGCTCATCGGTGTCCGGATGCGTGTGCCAGACGAACTCGCCCTCCAACTTGACGACCTTGACGTCGTAGTCGTTGATGCTCGTCAGCCTGTGCGGCTGCCACGGCTCGGTGATCGTCGAGAGGGCATCCAACACGTTCCGCACATCCTGGGACATGCCCCGAGACTACAAGCGGGCATCCCTCAGATGGCGTCGGACTCCAGCGGCTCCTCCGCCACGAGCTGGAAGACACCGTCGAGCACCTCGTCGGGCCGGAACGGGTACCGCTCGATCTCGGCCCGGTCGCTGATGCCGGTCAGTACGAGCACGGTGTGCAGGCCGGCCTCGATGCCTGCGACGATGTCGGTGTCCATGCGGTCGCCGATCATGCCGGTGTTCTCCGAGTGCGCGCCGATCTTGTTCATCGCCGAGCGGAACATCATCGGGTTCGGCTTGCCGACCACGTACGGCTCGCGGCCTGTCGCGCGAGTGATGAGGGCGGCGATCGCGCCGGTCGCGGGCAGCGGGCCGTCGGCGCTCGGGCCGGTGGCATCCGGATTCGTCACGATGAACCGCGCACCCTTGCCGATCAAGCGGATCGCCTTCGTGATCGCCTCGAACGAGTAGTTGCGCGTCTCGCCGACGACCACATAGTCCGGGTTCGTCTCGGTGAGGATGAATCCCGCCTCGTGCAGCGCTGTCGTGATGCCGGCCTCGCCGATCACGAACGCGCTGCCGCCCGGCATCTGCGACTTGCAGAACGCGGCGGTGGCCAGAGCGGATGTCCAGATCGCGTCTTCCGGAACATCCAGTCCCGAAGTGCGCAGGCGGGCGGCCAGGTCGCGCGGCGTGAAGATCGAGTTGTTCGTCAGAACCAGAAAGGGCGTGCCGGCGTCACGCCACTGCTGAATGAGCTGCGCGGCACCCGGAAGCGCCTCGTTCTCGTGCACGAGAACACCGTCCATGTCGGTGAGCCAGCACTCGATCTCGTCGCGATCCGTCAATGAGCCTCCCTCGTCATCCTGCATCAAGGGTAGTCGGGGCAGGTGGCCGCACGTTTCGCGCCGATGCCAAGCACATGAACTCCATCGGTGCGGCCGCGACAGGGAAAGCGGCCGTGCTTGCACCGCCTGCCTAGGCTGAGGCGCGTGCAGAACGCCGACTCGCCCGCGCCGCAGCCAGCCCCCGCGCCGCAACCATCGCACGCGCCGCAGCCACCGCCCGCTCCCGCACGGACGCCGGAGCAGTCGACGCACGGCGTCGGCCCCTGGCCGGGCGGACCGGATGCCTGGCCGGATGATGACCGCTACGACCCAGAGCTTCTCGCGAACGGTGACACCCGCAACGTCATCGACCGATACCGGTACTGGAGCATCGGCGCGATCGTGGCGGAGCTGGATGCTCACAGGCATCCATTCCACGTCGCCATCGAGAACTGGCAGCACGACATGAACATCGGGTCGATCGTGCGCAGCGCGAACGCGTTCCTCGCACACACTGTGCACATCGTGGGGCGGCGGCGCTGGAACAAGCGCGGCGCGATGGTCACCGATCGCTACCAGCACATCGTGCACCACGACACGATCGCGGACCTCGTGGAGTGGGCGAAGGACCAGCGGATGCCCATGATCGCCGTCGACAACGTCCCGGGCAGCGTGCAGCTGGAGACGTTCGACCTGCCGGAGCGGTGCGTGCTGCTGTTCGGGCAGGAAGGGCCGGGGCTCTCGGCCGAGGCGATGGACGCGGCGGATGCCATCGTCGAGATCGCGCAGTTCGGCTCGACGCGGTCGATCAACGCGTCAGCAGCGGCCGCGATCGTCATGCACACGTGGGTGGTGCAGCACGCGCGCTTGGGTTGAGGCGGTCGTGGATTGCCCCGCGGTCTCCACACTGGGACTGCTTGTCTTTCCGTCCACAAGCACGTGTTCTGAGACGTTATCCACAGGTAAAAGGCCAGGTCAGGGTAGGGTTCGGAATGTCGGTGGGTGGTGTTTGACTTGCCTACATGAGCACCCCGGACGCACCGACCGCCGACCCGACGGCGACGCTGTCGGATGCGTTCGACGCGCTCGCCGCCGCCCTCGACGGTGTGCTCCCTGCCGGTGAGGTGCACGGCCTCAGCGACAAGGACCTGCTGACGGCGACCCGGGCGGTGGAGGGGCTCGGGCGCCGGGTGGATGCGCTACGGGCGCACTGCGCCGGAGAGATCCTCGAACGGTCTCCGAAAGGGTTGGGTGCGGAACGGTTGTCGGCGAAGAACGGGTGCCGCACACCCGCTGAACTCACCGCACGTCTCACCGGGGTGACCGAAGCGACCGCTGCCCGGCGGGCGGTGCTGGGTCAGGCGGTGACGGTGCGCGGCTCGTTGCCCGGTGGCCTGTTGCCGCCGAAGTTCCCCACGGTTGCGGCAGCGGTCACCGCCGGTGATCTCGGTGAGGATGCCGCCCGCATCATCATCAGCACGCTGTCGAGTGTGGAGCTTCGGGCCGACCCGGCCGACTGGGCTGCTGCCGAAGAAGAACTTGTCGCGTCGGCGGTGGGCGGGTTCACCGCCGACCAAACCCGCGTGCAAGCCATGGTGTGGAAGATCGCCCTAGACCCCGACGGGGTCGAGACCGATGCGGAAGAAGCCATGCGGCACCGCGGACTCACCCGCCTC
>NZ_JBQCIE010000053.1:0-37225 GCF_051954055.1 Humibacter sp.
CCGGGCTTCGGCTTCCCGGATCACCCGCAACAGCAGATCGAACGGGAGATCCGCGGCCCGTTCGGCCAGGATCCGCTCCATGCCGTCGACGGCACCGGCATCCGCACGCGGCGCGACTCGGCGCAGCATCCCGGTGATCGCTCCCGCCGCGTCCACACTGATCGCTCCGTGCGCCAACGCTTCCGCCACGTGCGGGTGGGCCGGCGGCATCGACTCCCCGGTGAGCGCCCGCCGCGGAGCGGTGTCGGTGCCCACCGCGATCAACTTCGCCGCCTCGGACGCCCGCCCACCGGTGGACGCAGCAACGAGATGCGCGGGATTCAGAAAGCCCCGCTTCTTCGCTAGACCCTCTCGACCCAACTCAGCGGGAGAACGCTTCGCGATCTCTGCCGCGGTCCGAGCCAGCAGCGCCTGAGCGTCCCGAGCAAGCTGCGCGACAGCATCCGTCAGCGCCACCAGTCCGCCATCCGACATCGACTCCACCGCCAACGCCTCATCTGTGGGCACCGCACCGGCGCCGATCGCGGGGGTTGCGCATCCGAGCGCTTCAGACCAGGCAGCGCGCGCCGCGTCGAGATCCCTCGACAACTGCAGGAGTGGCTTGGTCATGACCCAAGTCTCCCAGTCGCCACCGACATTCGTACGAGAACGCTGGCCGATGTGGATAACTCACTATCGAAGATATGTGTGAGTACCGCTTCCCACCGTCCAGCCCGAACTAGCCGGCGGTCCTCCCGTAGTCGGCCGACACCACGATCGGCAGGTGGTCCGAGTCGCCGCGCGGCAGGGTCTCCACGGTGCGCACATCCAGCCCGGCCGAGGTCACGAAGTCGAAGTGACCCTTGAAGAACTTGTAGCGGGTGTACGTCTTGCGGTCGCTGAGCGACATGTCGTAACCGGATGCCTTCACGCGCTCTCCGAGCGACTGCGTGAAGAACGGGTAGTTGTAGTCGCCGACCATGAGCGTCGGGGCGCCGTGCCCGAGCCGCAGCAGCTCGGCGTGCGCCGCATGGATCTGCGTGCGGCGCAGGGAGTTCAGTGCCGTCAGGGGAGCCGCGTGGAACGACGCGACGACGACCTCGTTGCCGGTCGCGGCATCCTCGAGCAGTGTCCCGACGAGACGTTCGTGCGCCGGGGCGAGCACCCGATCGTGCAGCGACTTCTTCAGCTCGTACGTGTCGGTCTCGCGCAGGTGAAACCGGTCCTCGCGGTAGTAGACGGCGAGGCCGAGCCGGTTGCGCTTCGTGGAGTCCGCGAGCACCAACGTGCCGACCTCGTTCGGAAGCACCGTGGTGTCGGCCTCCTGCAGGCACATCACGTCCACCGCGGTGGATGCCGCGAGGTCGATGAGCTCGCCCGTCGCGCGATTCTTACGGAGGTTGTAGCTCAGTACTCGTATCAGGGCGATCACTTCTTTTATTGCTGCGGCCGGTGACGCGATGATACCCGGGCGGCGTGAGCACCGTGTGAACGGATGCCGTCCTCGGCCGTCGCAACACCTGGCCGCGGGCCGGCGCTCACGCGTCGTCGACCCAGTCGAAGGTCTTCGTGACCGCCTTCTTCCAGGTGCGGTACAGGCGCTCGACGTCGTCGCGATCGGAGGTCGGCTCCCACCGCGCACCCTCCTGCCAGTTCGCGCGGAGCTCGTCGCGGTCCTTCCAGAAGCCGACAGCGAGTCCGGCGGCATACGCGGCGCCCAGGGCCGTGGTCTCCGCGACCGTCGGACGCACGACCGGGATGCCCAGAACATCCGCCTGGAACTGCATGAGCAGCTCGTTGGCGGTCATACCGCCGTCCACCTTGAGCTCGTTCAGCGGAGTGCCCGTGTCCTGCTCAACCGCCTCGAGCACATCGCGCGTCTGGTACGCGGTCGACTCCAGCGCGGCCCTTGCCAGGTGCGCTTTGTTCACGAAGCGGGTGAGTCCGACGATCGCGCCGCGGGCATCCGGCCGCCAGTACGGGGCGAAGAGCCCGGAGAACGCGGGCACGATGTACGCCCCTCCGTTGTCGTCGACGGATGCCGCCAACTTCTCCACCTGCTTGGCATCGCTGATGATGCCTAGGTTGTCGCGCAGCCACTGCACGAGGGATCCGGTGACGGCGATCGACCCCTCCAGTGCGTACCGCGGCGCCTCGTCGCCGAGGCGGTAGGCGAGCGTGGTGATGAGCCCGTTGCGGCTGTGCACGATCTCCTCGCCGGTACCCACGATGACGAAATTGCCCGTGCCGTACGTGTTCTTCGACTCACCCGCCTCGAACGCCGCCTGGCCGAACGTGGCGGCCTGTTGGTCGCCGAGGATGCCCGCGACCGGCGCCTCCCGCAGCAGGCTGTGCGACTCCGCCTCGCCGTACACCTCGCTGGACGACCGGATCTGCGGCAGCATCGACCGCGGCACGCCGAACGCGTCGAGGATGTCGTCACGCCAGTCGAGCGTCTTCAGATCCATGAAGAGCGTGCGGGAGGCGTTCGTGACATCCGTCGCGTGAACGCCGCCGTGCTTGCCGCCGGTGAGGTTCCACAGCACCCAGGTGTCGGTGGTGCCGAACAGCAGGTCGCCACGTTCGGCCCGCTCGCGTGCGCCGTCGACGTTCTCCAGGATCCACGCGATCTTCGTCCCCGCGAAGTAGGTGGCCAGGGGCAGGCCGACCGCATCCTTGAACCGCTCGGTGCCGCCATCCGTGGCGAGCCGGTCGACGATCGGCTGCGTGCGGGTGTCTTGCCAGACGATGGCGTTGTAGACCGGCTTGCCCGTGTTCTTGTCCCACACGACAGCGGTCTCGCGCTGGTTCGTGATGCCCACCGCGGCCAACTCGTGCCGCGTGATGTTCGCCTTGCCGAGGGCCACGCCGACAACCTCGCGGGTGTTGCGCCAGATCTCCATCGGGTCGTGCTCGACCCACCCGGCGTGCGGGAAGATCTGCCGGTGCTCGAGCTGGCCGACCGCGACCACGCTCCCAGCGTGATCGAACACGATGGCCCGAGTGCTCGTCGTTCCCTGATCGATGGCGAGGATATGCGTCGGCATTCTCTTGAGGCTAACGGCCTTCTCGTTGGTTGAGCCCTTCCGCCGGTTGAGCTTCTCGAAACCCACCTCGAATTGCCTCTTTACGAGGAAACTTCAGGAGCGTAGCGTTGAACGCACGTTTTTCCGACCGGTGGATGGATGCCTCGGTCGGGTGAAGACGCCGGCGTTCGGCGGATGGCGCGCACAGCCCCGCCGGCGCCGTGCGCTGTCTGGGGAGTGCGCTACCGTCGGTTGACCCGTCATCCCAACCCGACGAAAGACCCGCATGCCTCTCGACGCCCGCTCGCGGCCACGCTCTGTGCGTCGAATCCTCGCGGCGGTATGCATCGCGGCCACAGGCATCCTTCTCGCCGAGTGCGGCGCGAACGCCTCCGCCTTCTCTGGCACGGACGCCGGCTCCGCAACATCGACCGGTCCCGGTACCGGAACGGCCCTCGCCGTGCTGGCGACCATCCCGGTCAAGGGCAAGGCGCCACGCACCGGATACGACCGCGTCGGCGACTTCGGCGAGGCGTGGAAAGACGTGGATCACAACCACTGCGACACCCGCGACGACGTGCTCGCACGCGATCTCGCGGATGTCGCCAAGCGCGGCACCTGCACCGTCGAGTCAGGTGTGCTGAACGATCCGTACACCGGCAAGACCATCCACTTCGTGCGCGGTGTGCAGACATCCGTTCTCGTGCAGATCGACCACGTCGTGCCGCTGTCGAACGCGTGGCAGACCGGCGCGCAGCAGCTGACGCAGCAGCAGCGCGAGACGCTCGCGAACGATCCGCTCAACCTGCTGGCCGTCGACGGGCCGACCAATGAGAGCAAGGGTGACGGGGATGCCGCCACTTGGCTGCCGCCGAACCGCGGCTTCTGGTGCGACTACGCAGCGCGGCAGGTCTCGGTGAAGGCGGCGTACCACCTCTGGGTCGCGCCGGCCGAGCACGACGCGCTCGCGCGAATCCTCAGTGGATGCCCCGCGCAGGCGGTGCTGGCCTCGACGCTGGCGCCCTCGGTCGGGCTCGGGTGACCCTCAACCCTCCTGCAGTTCGGCGGCGATCCGCTCCACGTGCCGCGCTCGCGTCTCGGCCCGCTTCGCCAGGGCGAGCTTCGTGAGTGCGCCGCGTCGCACGCCGGGCGTGAGGGCATCCCACGCGTCGCGCAGCCGGCGCTCGTCCAGCGCAGCGGCGAGATCGTCAGGCACGATGAGGGCCTCGGGGCCATCGAGGATGGTCCAGGTACCGTCGGACTTGGCGATCTCGACCTGCCGGCGGCCGGCATCCGTCATTCGACCCTCGGACTCGAGTCGGGCGACACGGCGCTTGTTGCTGCCTGACCACGGCGAGCCGGGACGCCTTGGCGAGTACCACATGGCCGAGCGCTCCTCGTCGAGCGTCTTCGCCTGACTGTCGATCCAGCCGAAGGCGAGCGCCTCGACGACCGCCTCCTCGTAGCTCATGGCAGGGCGGCCCGTGACCGATCGCCAGAAGACCAGCCAGACACCGCTGGATGCGTCATGGTTCTGCAGGAGCCATTCGCGCCACTCGGCGGCCGTCTCGGGGTGCACCAGTTCGGCGTCGTCGCGGGGCATTCCACCACCTTATGTGGCGGGTGGGGAGGTGAACTGGTTTCGACGGGCTCAACCAGCGGCTGCGGCGAGCGCGGCGTCCACCGTCTCGTCTCGGAACCGGAAGCCGTCGTTCAGGAGCGCGGCCGGGAGCATTCGCTGGCTGCTGAGCATCAGTTCCTGGGCGGCATCCTGCAGCGCGAGACGCAGCGCGAATGCGGGAGCGGGCATCCCGTACGGACGATGCATCCGTCGCGCCAGGGTGCGCATGAACTCCGCTTCGGTCGCCGGATTCGGTCCGGCGAGATTCACCGGCCCACTCAAGCCCGAACCGATGACGTGGTCGATCGCGGCGACCTCGTCGTGCAGACTGATCCACGGCCACCACTGCCGCCCGCTGCCGATCGGGCCGGCCAGGCCGGCGCGCGCGAGCAGGCGCAGCGGCGGCATCGCGCCCGACCGGCCGACCACGAGACCGGTGCGCACGAAGGCGACGCGCGTCGCATCGGATGCCCGCCTCGCCTCCGCCTCCCAGGCATCCACCACGGCGGAGAGGAAGCCGTAGCCGCGCGGCGAGCTCTCGGTCAGGTCCTCGTCGCCGCGGTCTCCGTAGAACCCCACGGCGGACGCACTGACGAAAACGGACGGCGTCCTCTCCGCCGCGTGGATCGCGTCGACGATCGTGCGCGTGACATCCAGCCGCGACTCGAGGATGACCTTCTTATATGCAGTCGTCCACGGCAGCCGGCTGGTGGGCGCTCCCGACAGGCTCACGACCGCGTCCGCGCCGTTCAGCACAGCGGCATCCAGGATGCCCGCCGCCGGCTCCCACTGCACCTCGTCCGCGCCGCGTGCCGGCCTCCGCACCAGCCGCACGACCTTGTCACCGGATGCCCGCAGCCGCTGCGCCAGCGCACCTCCGATCATCCCGGAGGCCCCGGCGATCACGATGCGGCGTCGGCCGCGAGAGTCGGTCTCACTCACCCACCTAAACTAGATGTTCTCCCGCTCCGCCAGCCGTGAAAGGCACATCCATGCCCGATCAGAATGCGCTCGACGCCGTCATCGCCCTCGCCCGCCACCGCGGGTTCGTCTTCCAGTCGGGCGAGATCTACGGCGGATCGCGGTCGGCGTGGGACTACGGCCCCCTCGGCGTCGAGCTGAAGGAGAACATCAAGCGGCAGTGGTGGCAGACCATGATCACCAGCCGCGACGATGTGGTCGGCCTCGACTCCAGCGTGATCCTGCCGAAGCAGGTGTGGGTGGCATCCGGTCACGTCGGCGTCTTCAACGACCCGCTCGTGGAGTGCCTGCACTGCCACAAGCGCTTCCGCGAGGACCACCTGATCGAGGCGTTCGAGGCGAAGAAGGGTCGTGCGCCGGAGAACGGCATGGGCGACATCGTGTGCCCGAACTGCGGCACCCGCGGCCAGTGGACACCGCCGCGCGACTTCAACATGATGCTGGAGACCTACCTGGGTCCCGTGAAGGATGAGTCGGGTCTGCAGTACCTGCGCCCCGAGACCGCGCAGGGCATCTTCGTGAACTTCGCGAACATCGTGCAGGCATCTCGCATGAAGCCGCCGTTCGGCATCGGCCAGATCGGCAAGAGCTTCCGCAACGAGATCACGCCGGGCAACTTCATCTTCCGCACGCGCGAGTTCGAGCAGATGGAGCTCGAGTACTTCGTCGAACCGGGCGACGACGAGAAGTGGTTCGACTACTGGATCGACAACGCCTGGAACTGGTACACGGACCTCGGAATCGACCCGATGAACCTGCGGCGGTACGAGCATCCGAAGGACAAGCTCTCGCACTACTCGAAGCGCACGATCGACATCGAGTACCGGTTCGGCTTCACCGGCGGCGACTGGGGCGAGCTGATGGGCGTGGCCAATCGCACCGACTTCGACCTCTCCACCCACACCGAGCACTCCGGCAAAGACCTCTCGTTCTTCGACCAGGGCCGCAACGAGCGCTATCTGCCGTACGTGATCGAGCCGGCGTTCGGCCTCACCCGCTCGCTGATGGCGTTCCTGGTGGATGCCTACCACCAGGAGGAGGCGCCGAACGCGAAGGGCGGCACCGACACTCGCACCGTCCTGAAGCTCGACCCGCGCCTCTCGCCGGTCAAGGCGGCCGTGCTCCCGCTGTCGCGCAACGAGAACCTCTCGCCGCTGGCACGCAAGCTCGCCTCCGATCTGCGCCGCCACCGTAACGTCGAGTTCGACGACTCCGGCGCGATCGGCCGCCGCTATCGCCGACAGGACGAGATCGGCACGCCGTACTGCGTGACCGTCGACTTCGACTCGCTCGACGATAACGCGGTCACCGTGCGCGACCGCGACTCGATGGGCCAGGAGCGCATCCCGATCGAGGGACTGGATGCCTACCTCACGGAGCATCTGAGGGAGCGGTGACGGGCATCCAGGAAGCCCTTACCGAATCCTGACATCCGCGGTGGGTGCGGTGAACGTGGTCGGTGTTGCCTGACAGCGTGACGAACACACCAGCTGACATCCCGCCGACCGATCCACAGCGAGAACCGCAGAGCGGACCCCCGCGCCGGAACTGGCGCATCCCGCTGATCGTCGCGGTCGCCGTGGTCGGCGGGCTCGCCATCGCGGGTGCCTCGTCGGCGACGACGCTCGCGATCAGCTCGGCGTCGGCGTCGCATCCGCTGACGACGCAGGATGCGGCATCCGTCAACACCGCGGGCTTTCCGACCGGTGGCAAGAACCCCGGCATCTTCACGGACCGCTGTGCGATGACGAAGGAGGAGCCGGACGACCCGATCATGATGCCCGGCATGACCGGGGCATCCATGCAGCACGACTTCTTCGGCTTCACGCAGCCCACCGCTTCGACGGTGACCTCCGACCTCGTCGGCAAGCCCACGTCGTGCACGACCACCGCCGACTCGTCCGCCTACTGGCTGCCCGTGCTGTACCAGAACGGCAAGGCGCTGAAGCCCTCGACCGCGCTGATCTATTGGCGTGCGCCGGCGGCATCCGCGAAGCGCGTGCAGGCCATGCCGCAGGGCATGACGATGATCGCCGGCGACGAGAAGGCGACGACGCCGCAGAGCGACAAGATCATCGACTGGACGTGCACGCAGGGCAAGAACGAGAAGGCACCCGCCCGATCGGATGCTCCGCACGACTGCACCGCTGGGCACTACCTGCGCCTCGTGGTCACGTTCCCGAACTGCTGGGACGGCCACAGCCTCAACGGCAAGGGCCAGCAGAACGTGGTCTACGCGGCCGCGAACGGAACCTGCCCGTCGTCGCATCCGGTGCAGATCCCGCAGATCGTGTTCCACGTGTCGTACCCGACGCGCAGCGGCAGCGGCATCACGCTCTCGATCGGCCCGAACAATCAAGGGCCGGCCACCACCGGCCACGCCGACTTCATGAACGGATGGACGCAGCAACGCATGAACGCCGACACCGCAGCATGCATCGACACGCAGACCCGCTGCGGACCCGTCACCGGGCCGGATGCCACACCGCAGGGCGGCAAGGCGGAGCCGGCGAAGCAGCCTGCGAAGGCGCGCAAGAATCACATGATGCACATGGGCACGGCGACGCCGACCCCGATGCCGACCATGTAGGCGCTCACCTGCGCGGGTCGACGTGCACCTTCGGGCCGGGGCCACCGGACGGATGCTCACCGGCCAGCACCGCCTCGACGTGATCCAGGCTCACCGTCGCGGCGACCAGCGGGCGGGCATCCACGGTCCCCGATGCGAACTCGGCGATCGCGGCATCCAATCCAGGTGACGCGCTCAGGATGCCGGTGGCCGTCACATCCTTCAGCAGCAGCGTGCGCGTGTCGATCGTGCTCGGCGTCGACGCGATGCCGATGAACACCACGCGGCCGCCCGGCTGCATGAGGTCGACGGCGCGGGTCGCGGTGGAGGCATCCGTCGCCGCGTCGATCACGGCGTCGAATGGTGTCTCGGGTACTGCGTCCCATCCGAGCCAGGTCGTGAAGCCCAGCGAGCGGGCGAAGTCGACGGATGTCTGCGACACCCCGACCAGCTCGACCTCGGCGCCCGCGGCGCGCACGAACAGCGCGGCGAGCAGCCCGATCGTGCCGGGGCCGACCACGAGCATGCGTTCCGCCTGCCGGCCGGAGCCGAGCGAGAGCGCCGCTTGCGCGGCCCGAAGCGCGTTGCCTGCCGGCTCGACCAGAGCGCCGAGCACATCGTCCACCGTGTCGGGCAGCGCGTGCAGCGAGGTCGCAGGCACCGAGATCCGCTCGGCCAGCGCGCCCGCCCGTCCGCGACGGATGCCCACCTCCTCGCGGTCAGCGCACACATGCTGGCGTCCACTGCGGCACAGGCGGCAGTGGCCGCAGCCGAGCATGGTGTCGCCGGTCACTCGGCGGCCCAGCCACGAAGCATCCGCTCCAGGTCCGAGCTCGGTGACCACACCCATCCACTCGTGACCGATGCGCACCGGATACCGCGCGTTGCCATCGTGCAGGTACGCCATGTGGCCGGTGTAGAACTCGACGTCGGTGCCGCAGACACCGGCGCGGCGCACGTCGACGACGACCTCGCCGGGTGCAGGGACGGGCTCAGGCACATCGGCCACCTCGGCTCTGCCGGGCCCCGTGATCACGAACGCGCGCACAGCTGCCTCCGTCTCCGCCGCAACGAGGATGTCGCCTCGAGCCTAGGGGCGGGCGAGGCGTAAGCGGCGGGCATCCCGCACTACTGCGCCAGGCCGATGCCCAGGCCGACCGCGCTGGCAGTGCTGAGCACCGCACGCACGAGATTCCACGCGGCCCAACGCGCCTCGCCGAACCGGCGACGTACGGAGCCGGCGTCCACCGCGGGTGACGCGGCGGCGATCTTGAGCGCGTTGTTGACCGGCAGGTGCACGGCGACCGTGATGATCACGGATGCCACGGTGCCGGCGAGCGCGCCGGTCGCCCATGCGCCACCCGCCTCGCCCCACGAGGCGAGGGCGGCGAGCGCGCACAGCACCGGTGCCCCGAAGAAGATGACCAGGAGGAACCACGGGTTGACGATCGCGCGGTCGAGCGCGGCGAACGCCGTGACGAACGTGCGGTCGTCCACGCGGCGCAGACCAGGCATCACCGCGAAGGCGTAGAGCTGGAACACACCGGCGAGCAGCCCGGTCGAGACCGTGGCGGCGACGAACGCGGTAGTGGTGAGAATGTCCTGCATGCGTCGACGGTAGCGGAGGGCGACGACGTCGAGCGGGTCGCCGGCGAGCGGGTCGCCCGGCGACCGAGTCGCCCGGCGAGAATGATCGGGTGACGGAGACGATGCGCGCGGTCGTGTACAACGAGGTGGGCAGACGGCCAGGCATCCGTGAGGTCGCCGTTCCGGACTGCCCGCCCGGCGGCGCTCTCGTGCGCGTCGAGGCGACCGGCGTCTGCCGTTCCGATTGGCACGCCTGGCGCGGCCACGACCCGGTGCCGCTGCCGATGATCCCCGGCCACGAGTTCGCCGGGGTCGTGGCGGAGGTGGGGCCCCAGGTGGTCGGGTTCGTTCCCGGCGACCGCGTCACCGCTCCCTTCGTCAACGGCTGCGGGCACTGCGAGTGGTGCCTGCGCGGCGACGCTCAGGTCTGCCCGAACCAGACGCAGCCCGGGTTCACGCGAGCCGGATCCTTCGCCGAGTACGTGGTCGTCACCGCCGCCGACACCAACCTCGTCGCGCTACCGGATGCCGTCAGCACGGATGCCGCTGCCTCCCTCGGCTGCCGCTTCGCGACCGCGTTCCGCGCGCTGACCTCGGTCGCCCGCGTGCGACCGGGCGATGAGGTGGCCGTCTTCGGCTGCGGCGGCGTCGGCCTCTCCGCCGTGATGATCGCGACGGCGCTCGGCGCCACGGTGACGGCGGTCGACGTGTCGGATGCCGCGCTCGAGCGGGCCCGCGAGCTCGGCGCGACTCACAACATCCGTCCCGCCGGCGGCGGCGCACTCGAGCAATCGGTCATCCTGGCCACGAACGGCGGAGCCCACGTTATCGACGCTCTCGGCTCCGCAAGCACCGCGGCATCCGCCGTGCGAAGCCTCCGCCGCCGCGGCACGCACGTGCAGGTCGGCCTGATGCTCGGCGACAATGCCACCGCGCCCCTGCCGTGGGACCGCGTCATCGCCTGGGAACTCACGGTCGCAGGGTCGCACGGCATGAGCGCGCGCGACTATCCGCAGATGCTCGGGATGATCGCGGACGGACGCCTCGACCCCGCACGCCTCATCGGTTCGACCACCGATCTCGGCGGGGCCATCGACGCGCTCGTCGCGATGGATGCGCCCCAGCCGGCGAGCCCCGGGATTACGATCGCGCGCCCGTGAGGCGACGGCCCGAGCAGTCCGCCCTGTCGTCGCGGATTCGCGAATGAACCCCAATCGAGTGTAGACAGCCCGTTTCAGGCGAGCGTAGACTCCCGACTGTTTTCACGGCAGGGGGCTTGGTGAAGATGGACGGCGTCGGGGGCCGCTTCTCCTCGACACTCAAAATCGCTCTCGGAGCGTTGGGTGTCACGGGAGGCTTGCTGCTGCTCGCGCTCGCCTTCGGCGCGCATTCGGCATCGGCCGAGACCCCTAACACTCCGGGCGCTCAGCCGGGAGCGTCAACGTCCGCGACGCCGGGCCTTCTCGGCGCGGTCGGGTCCACGCTGGGTGCCGTGACGGCGCCCGTGACGAACACCGTCGCCTCCGTTCCTTCGTTGACGTCCGCGGCTGTCGCCCCCGTGGTCGAGACCGTGACCACCGCCGTTCCAGCTCCCGCGCAGCAGGTGGTTCAGCCCGTCGCGCAGGCCGTGAAATCGGCCTCATCCGTCTCCGTCTCGGGCGTCCTCACGCCCGTCACCAACGCTGTGGACGGTGTGGTCTCGGCCGTCCCCGTGGCCGGCGTCACGCTCCATTCGACGCTCGGGACCCTCTCCAGCGTGACGACCCCGCTCGTCGGCACCGTGGACGGCGTGATCTCCACCGTCGGGGCGACGACCACCTCGGTGACGACCGGACCTGCGGCAGGCACCGTTCCCGGGCCCGCTGCGGCGGAGTTCGCGTCGAGTGCTTTGTCCGATAGCACGCACCCTTCCGGCAAGACCGCGGCGAGCGATGCGGTGACCGTGTCGCGCGCATCCACGCTGTCCGGCGACGGTGCGCTCGGCCTCACCGATCTGGTGGGCACTACTTCCGGCTCCGATCCGTCGGCTCCTTCGTCGCCGCTTCCCGCGGCACCGAACGCACCTCCCGGTGCCACGGGTCAGCCCTCGACTCTGCGCGGCGCCGGTGGCTCTCCCGGTGGCACCGCACTCTCCGGCGTGCTCGGCCTGAGCCGCCCGACGCTGCTCGCTTCGCGCTCCGCTGCGAATACAGGCGACGACGACATCCCGTCGACGCCGACGTACGACACCGACACCTCCCCCGACTGATCTCGGTCGAGCCGTCCTGCCTTGACGGGCGTCGACTGCGCTGACGCGCGCTCGACACTGGCGACGGATGTTCGGGCATCCGCTCTCCGAACCACTCACGGTGGCGCATCCACTCTCCCGCTTCGGGTTGCGGGCACGGATGCGCTTGCGACGGCAGACGCAGCTCGCCAGCGCCTCGCTGCGAGCGAAACGATCGGTCGTTCATTCAGATCAAGGGGAATGTCATGAAGAAATGCTTGTCGAGAGGGTTGCTGTTTGCAGCCGTGCTCGGCGGAGTCTCACTGGCGGGGGTGGGTGCGGCGAATGCCGCCGAACCCTCGGCGAGCGGCACGGACGGAAGTGGTTCCGGCAGTGCGCCCGACACGTTCAGCGGGCCGTCGTCGCTCGTCGGCGGTCTGCTCGGAGGCGTCGACCACGTATTGACCGGGGTCATCAACTCTGTCGCGCCCGTGGTCGTCTCGAATCCGAGCCCATCGGCCCCGCCGGCACCCGCACCTGCGGCACCGGCAGCACCGACGGTTCTGGCACCGGCGCCGACCGACACAGCTCCGAGCGGTTCGGAGCCGGCACCGGCAGCACCGCCCGCCGGTACGCAGTCGGATGCCTCGACATCCGGCTCAGTCACCGTCACGACGAACCGCACGCCGGCGCCGGCACCTTCGCCCACCGCCACGGGATCCGCGACGGTCGGCGCCACGACCTCGGCACCTCCCGCCGCGGCGGCCATCTCGGGCGCCGTCGGCGGCGCACTGGGAGCGCCGACGGGTGGAACGATCGGTGAGGCCATCGAGGCGGTCGGCGCAACGAGCCGACGCATCACAGGCTCGTCGGACAACGCGATCAGCAACCCCGTCGGCGTCGTTCCGAACGTCGGTGGAACGCTCGGCGGCGTGACGAACTCGCTGCCGTACCTCGAGAACACCACCGACGCACTCGGCAGCCGGCTGACGGGTGTCAGCGCGGGCATTCCCGGCGCGGCGGACCCTGTGGGCGGCATCCCGGATGTCGGTAGCACCGTGAGCGGTTTGCTCGGCGAGGTCACCGACGTGCTCTCCGACACCGCCGATTCGGGTTCGGGCACGGGAGTGACTCCCGGAGGCAACAACGCGGGCGTCGTTCCCGGCGGGCTGAACGGCACGCCATCCGGTCTGGAACTCCCGGTTCCGGGCGTCGGCAGCGTTCGCGCCGGCGTGACGCCGAACGGTGGCGTCTCGGTCGGCAAGAACCTCGATGTCGCGGGGGTGAAGGATGTCTGGGATCTGTCGGCTGGACCGGCGGGCGCCTCGACGGCGGACCGCATCGGCACCGACAAGCTCAACGTCTATGTGAAGGGTGAGCTGCCGACCGATGGGACGAGCCCGTCGGCGGAGGTCACGCTCCCCGCACTCGGCACCCTCAGTGGCAGCGGGACGCTTCCCGGCGGACCGCTTCCGGGCTCCGGGCCGAACCCTGGTGGCGGTGACTCCGATGTGATCCCCGGTGGTCTGAACGGCACACCCTCCGGTGTGACCGTCCCGATCCCGGGCATCGGGTCCGTTCGCGCTGGAGTGACGCCGAACGGTGGCATCTCAGTCGGAAAGAACCTCGACATCGCCGGCGTCAAGGACCTGTGGGACCTGTCTGCAGGACCCGCCGGCATCTCCACCGCAGACCGCATCGGCACAGACGCCACAAACGTCTACGTGAACGGTGCGATCCCCACCGACGGGACCAGCCCCTCCGTAGAGGTCGCGCTTCCCGGACTCGACAACCTCGGCGGCACCGTCCCCGGAACCGGATCCACTCCCAGCGGTTCGGGTCCGCTGGGCTCGATTCCGGTCATCGGCCCGATCCTGGAAGGCATCACCGGGTCGCTCCCGGGTTCCGGGTCGAATCCTGGTGGTGACTCGGGTGTGGTTCCTGGTGGTCTGAACGGCACACCTTCCGGTGTGGCCGTCCCGATCCCGGGCATCGGCTCGGTTCGCGCAGGCACGACGCCGAACGGTGGCGTCTCGGTCGGGAAGAACCTCGACGTCGCAGGCGTCAAGGACCTGTGGGACCTGTCTGCAGGACCCGCCGGCATCTCCACCGCAGACCGCATCGGCACAGACAACACCAACGTCTACGTGAACGGTGCGATCCCCACCGACGGAACCAGCCCCTCCGCAGAGATCACCCTTCCCGGACTCGGCAGCCTCGGCGGAACCCTCCCTGGCTCCGGATCGAACCCCGGTTCTGGGTCAAACCCCGGCGGAACCGGCCTGCTCGGTTCTCTTCCCGTGGTCGGCCCCATCCTGGACGGTCTCACCGACTCACTCCCGGGCGGCACCCTTCCCGGTTCCGGTTCGAACCCCGGTGGTGGCGACTCGGGTGTGGTCCCCGGTGGTCTGAACGGCACACCTTCCGGTGTGACGATCCCGATCCCCGGCATCGGCACGGTCCGCGTCGGCATGACGCCGAACGGTGGCGTCTCGGCCGGCAAGAACCTGGACATCGCAGGCGTGAAGGATGTCTGGGACCTCTCCGCAGGACCTGCTGGCGTCTCCACCGCCGACCGCATCGGCACAGACAACACCAACGTCTACGTGAACGGTGCAGTCCCGACCGATGGAACCAGCCCGTCCGCGGAGGTCACGCTTCCCGGACTCGGCAACCTCGGAGCCTCGCTCCCCGGTTCGGGAAGCAACCCTGGCGGCTCGAACCCCGGTGGAACGAACCCCGGCGGCACCGACCTCCTCGGTTCACTTCCGGTGGTCGGTTCTATCTGGGATTCGTTGACCGGCGGGCTTCCGTCGGGAGGCAGCACTGGCAGCGGGTCGAGCCCGATCGGCTCGCTCCCCGTGGTCGGACCGATCCTGGGCGGCCTCACCGGGTCACTCCCAGGCGGCGCCCTTCCCGGTTCTGGATCGAACCCCGGTAGCGGCGACTCGGGTGTGCTCCCCGGTGGTCTGAACGGCACGCCCTCCGGTGTGACGATCCCGATCCCGGGCATCGGCACGGTTCGCGCCGGAACGACGCCGAACGGTGGCATCTCGGTCGGCAAGAACCTGGATGTCGCCGGCGTGAAGGATGTCTGGGACCTCTCCGCAGGACCCGCCGGCATCTCCACCGCAGACCGCATCGGCACCGACAACACGAACGTCTACGTGAACGGTGCAATCCCCACCGACCGAACCAGCCCCTCCGCGGAGGTCACCCTCCCCGGACTCGGCAACCTCGGCGGCTCACTCCCCGGAACCGGATCAAACCCCGGTACGGGATCCAACCCCGGCGGCACCAACCCCGGCGGAAACGACCTGCTCGGCTCCATCCCGGTCGTCGGCCCGATCCTGGACGGACTCACCGGGTCGCTCCCAGGCACCGGCACCCTGCCGGGCTCCGGATCCAACCCCGGCGGAACGAACCCTGGAGGTTCCGACCCCCTCGGCTCCATCCCCGTGGTCGGCCCGATCCTGGACGGACTCACCAGGTCCCTCCCAGGCACCGGGTCCAACCCCGGATCGGGATCCAACCCCGGTAGCGGGTCCAACCCGGGTTCTGGATCCAACCCCGGCGGAACCGACTTGCTCGGCTCCATCCCCGTGATCGGCCCGATCCTGGGCGGACTCACCGGGTCTGTTCCTGGAACCGGGTCCAACCCTGGAGGAACGAACCCCGGAGGAACCGACCTCCTCGGCTCCATCCCGGTCGTCGGCCCGATCCTGGACGGACTCACCGGGTCGCTCCCGGGCACCGGCACCCTGCCGCGCTCCGGATCGAACCCCGGCGGAACCGACCTGCTCGGCTCCATCCCCGCGGTCGGCCCCATCCTGGACGGACTGGCGAGGCTGCTCCCAGGCACCGGCACCCTGCCTGGTTCCGGGTCCAACCCGGGTTCCGGGTCCAACCCCGGCGGGACGAACCCTGGCGGAACCGACTTGCTCGGCTCCATCCCGGTCGTCGGCCCGGTCCTGGACGGACTGGCGGGGTCGCTCCCGGGCACCGGCACCAACCCCGGCTCTGGGTCCAACCCTGGAGGAACGAACTCCGGAGGAACCGACCCGCTCGGCTCCATCCCGGTCGTCGGCCCGATCCTGGACGGACTCACCGGTTCGCTCCCGGGCACCGGCACCCTGCCGGGCTCCGGATCGAACCCCGGCTCCGGATCCACCACCGGCGGGACGAACCCAGGAGGTTCCGGCCTCCTCGGCTCCATCCCGGTCGCCGGCCCGATCCTGGACGGCACATCGGGAACTGGCGGCACATCGGGAACGGGAGGAACCTCCGGTGACAGCACCGGACTCGCCTCCCTCCCGGTCGTCCGGAGGACGTTCGCCTCCATCGTCCACCCCGTGGCCAAGACCGCGGACGACGCGGCCGGCATGGTGCTCGGTGCGAACGGCGCCGACCCCGTGTCGGGCGTGGTCGGGAGCGTTGTCAGCGTTCCGGTCTCGCTGGTCGACGGGCTGCTCGGCACTGTGACCGGCGGCTCGCCCTCCACCGGAACTGGCGGCACGACAGGCGGTTCCACAGGTGGCACCAGCGGCTCCGGCAGCACCGGCGGCACCTCCACGTCGGTGACCACCACGGTGGGCGCCGCGGCACCGGCATCCGACGTCGCCGCAGGGGCGCGATTCGGGGCCGACGCCAGCGGATCCGGCGCCGGCCCGTCCGTGAACACTGGCGGTGAGCTGGTCGAGAACGGCAGCTGGAGAGCCGTGGGCATGGCGGCACTCGCCCTGCTGGCGGCCCTGGCCGCCGCGTTCGGCCTGCGTCGCAAGCCACGTGCCGAAGGGTCAGCGACACGTTGATCCGTTCACGAAGGATGATGGGGACCGCGGCGCTCATCGCGGCCACTGTCATCCTCGCCGCCGGGGCGGCCGGAGTCATCGCGACTCGGGCCGTCCCCGCGAGCGGGCCCGTCGATCTCAAGGGCAATGTCGTTCACCTGGACCCGGGCGACACTCCGTCGCCGCAGATCCTGCAACGCATGCACGCTGTCACCAACACGGGATCCCGTTTCGTCGTTCCCTCCGTCGGCCTGGATGTGCCGCTCGGCTCCCTCGACGTCGTCGACGACGAGATCACGCCGCCCGGCTTCACCTCCGCTTACCGCGTCGACAATCTCGGCGTTCCGCTCTCCCGCGCGGCGCAAGGCACGGTCTTCGTCGTGATGCACTCCCTGCGGGGCGGCGGCGTCGGCCCCGGGAACTACCTCATCGACGTGGATGCCGGCACCTCCCGCGTGCACCCGGGCGCGATCATCCGTGTCGGTGATCTCACCTACACGGTCACCGGATCGCAAACGCTCAGAAAGTCCGCAGTCCCCGACAAGTCGTCACTCTGGGCGAACACCCCGGGGCGCCTCGTCGTCTTCACCTGCCTGCAGGTGCCGGCGCAGACCGAGTCTGTGGACAACCTGGTCGTCTTCGCGAGGCTCGAGGTCGGGGCGAAGTGAGTGAGGAGGGGATGCGACCGGAGATCGAGCTACAAGGTAAGGGAGAAGCTGGAGCGCCTGTGTGCGGAAACGAAGCGGTGCTTCGTTTCCGGCGAGGGGGGAGTTGTCCCTACGGCTCCCCCAACCGCCGCTTCGCGGCGCTCGGGGCCCCTCGCCGTGGGGGCCCACCCCCAAGTGCGGCTTCGCGTCCGCCCCTCGCGTGCGAAATGAGAGAGACCCCGGTTTCCCGGGGTCTCTCTCATTTCGTGCGCGAGGGGGGAGTTGAACCCCCACGCCCTCACGGGCACACGGACCTGAACCGTGCGCGTCTGCCTATTCCGCCACTCGCGCCGATCGTCGGCACTTGCGTGCCAACCCAGCGAGGTTAGCATGCACCGTCGACCGATGCCATTTGACCGCCCAGGCCCAGCATTCGAGGATTCCAGCCGAGATTGTCGTCATGGCTCGATCAAACGGCATCCGGGGACGGGCATTTCCCGTGCGACGCCGAATCGGGGACCCGAAGTGCCGCTCCGAGCAGAAATGGCGACAACGAGCGTCCACTATTTCCGGCCGACGCCGGGGCACGCATCGAACGCAGCATCCCGAGCACCGAACGTCGCCTCACCACACGCCGAACCCCAGGCGCACCGCGGCAGTGCCCGGGGCCCTTCACACGGTCTGCGGCTAACATGCACATAGTCGTCGGGCAGATCGGGAGACCTGTGGGCATTCTGGACAGTTTCGAGAAGGGCCTCGAACGCGCCGTCAATGGCGCGTTCGCGAAGACCTTCCGGTCCGGCGTGCAACCCGTCGAGCTCACGAGCGCCCTGCGCCGCGAGCTCGACACCAAGGCGGCGGTCGTCACGCGCGATCGCATCCTCGCGCCGAACGACTTCACGCTGAGCCTCGCCCCCGGCGACTACAAGCGCATGAGGGCGATGGGCCCAGCGCTCACCGACGAGTTGACCGACTTCGTGCAGCAGCACGCCCGCAAGCAGCACTACCAGTTCGCCGGCGGCATCTCGATCACCATGCAGCCGGACGAGTCGCTGTCCACGGGCATCCTGCTGGTGGAGTCGCACAACGTGAAGGGCGACGTCGCCTGGGTGCCCGTGCTCGACATCGCCGGCAAGCGCTACCCGCTGAGGAAGGGCCGCACCGTCGTGGGCCGCGGCCGCGAGGCCGACATCACGGTGGATGACAGCGGCACGTCCCGCAAGCACATCGAGATCGCGTGGGACGGCTCGCACGCCCAGGTGCGCGACCTCGGCTCGACGAACGGATCGCAGCTGAACGGCCAGCCGGTCAAGAAGGCCGTGCTCGAGCCCGACTCGGTCATCACCATCGGCCGCACGCGCATCGTGTTCCGTGTGCTGCCGCAGGCATCCGCTCGCCGTCCGGCAGCCGCCGAGCCCGACGACGTGACCCGCCGGAACGACATCGACGGGTTCTGGCAGCGATGACCGTCAGCACCCTCACCCTCTTGGTGCTGCGCATCGGGTTCCTCCTGCTGCTGTGGCTCTTCGTGTTCGCCATCGTCTACGCCCTGCGCAGCGACCTGTTCGGTCAGCGCGTGCGCAAACTGCAGTCGGATGCCCCACCCACGCCGTTCGCGAACGTCGCCTCCGCGCCGGCATCAGCCCCGACCCCTGTGGCGGGTGTTTCTTCGGGCAGCATCGCGACGCCCGATCACCCGCTCGCCGGCCTGGCACGCCCGATCACCGGGCCGGTCGAGCAGCAGCGACCAGCAAGCGGGAACGATGCACCGACCGGCGCGTTCACCGGTCGCACGAGCTTTCCGAATCGCCCCATGGCTACGGTGCTCACCGCCAACAAGCTCGTCATCACGTCGGGCCCGCGCCGAGGCACCGAGGTACCGCTCGGCAACGAACCGATCACCATCGGCCGCTCCGGCGAGTCGGGGCTGGTCATTCGCGACGACTACACGTCCACGCATCACGCCCGCTTGATGCTGTGGAACAACGAGTGGATGATCCAAGACCTGGACTCCACGAACGGCACATTCCTCGACGGTCAGCGCGTGACCGTTCCGACGCAGGTTCCCCTCGACGCTCCCATCAAGATCGGCACGACGACGTTCGAGCTGCGGCGGTAGCGCGTGGTGACCTCGATCAGGGCCGCTGCGGCGTCGCATGTGGGAAAGGTGCGCTCGAACAACCAGGACTCCGGTTATGCCGGAGCCTCGCTTTTCCTGGTGGCGGACGGCATGGGCGGCCACGCCGGCGGCGATGTGGCATCCGCGATCGCGACCAACCGCATCAAGGAGATCGACCACGACTATCCGACCGCCGAGGATGCCCAGGTGGCGCTGCAGTCCGCGTTGCTGGCGGCGAACGGGCTGCTCGCCGAGACCGTGTTCGAGCATCCGGAGCTCACCGGCATGGGCACCACGGTCAGCGCGCTCATCCGCGTCGACGGCAAGGTCGCCCTCGCCCACATCGGCGACTCCCGCATCTATCTGTTCCGCGACGGCGAGCTGAAGCAGGTCACGACAGACCACACCTTTGTGCAGCGACTCGTCGACACGGGGCGCATCACCGAGGAGGAGGCGCTCACCCACCCGCGCAGGTCCGTTCTCATGCGCGTGCTCGGCGACGTCGATTCCTCTCCGGAGATCGACACCTGGACGCTCGAGACCATGCCAGGCGACCGCTGGCTGATCTGCTCGGACGGCTTGAGCGGCGTGGTCAAGCAGGAGGCCATCCAGAACGTGCTCACGCACGTCGACTCCCCGAAGACCGCCGCGGACCGCCTGGTGCGTGCGAGTCTGGATGCCGGCGCTCCCGACAACGTCACCGTCGTCATCGTCGACATCGACCGCGCGATCGACGGCGTGCGCGAACCGGTCACCGTCGGATCGGCATCCGCGCCGGTGCAGTTCCAGCAGGAGGCGACCACGCACACCCGCGCGCTGCGCCTTCCCGCGCTGCGCCTGCATCCGCCCCGGCCGGCGACCGGTCCGACGCACTTCGAACCGCAGACCGACGACTATCTCGACGAACTGATCGAAGAGGATCAGCGCAGGGTGCGCCGCCGCAGGCTCACCTGGCTGCTCAGCGCCATCCTGCTGGTCGTCGCCATCGTGCTCGCCGGCATCCTCGGCTACGAGTGGACCCAGTCCCGCTACTTCGTGGGCGAGTCCCAGGGCAAGGTCGCCATCTTCCAGGGCGTGCAGCAGAACCTCGGACCCATCGCGCTCTCGCACGTGCACACCGAGACCGACATCCTGGTCGACGGCCTGAGCGCGTACGAGAAACAGCAGGTCGAAGACACCATCAACGCGTCGTCGCTCGGCGACGCCCAGCGCATTGTGAGACAGCTTTCCGATGACAGCTCCGGCTAGCCAGGCGGCGTCCGCCGCCCGCTCCGGCGCCACCACTGCGCCGGTGCGGCGCATCCGCCTGCCCAAGAAGCTGCGCAATCTGGAGCTCGGGCTGCTCATCTTCGCGTGCGCCATCAACGCCGTCGCCATCGCACTCGTCGAGCTCGGCGCGCTCGGACACCTCGACTTCACGCTCATCTACCTGGGCGCAGGGCTCTCGGCGCTCGTAGTCGCGATGCACGTGGTCATGCGCTACCTGGCGCAGGATGCCGACCCCTTCATCCTTCCGATCTCCACCCTTCTCAACGGGGTGGGCATCGCCGAGATCTACCGCATCGACATCGCCAGGGGCGACTCCGGCTGGGAGTCGGCCGCCGTTCGTCAGATCGTGTGGACGGCGATCGCCGTGGTCTGCGCGATCGCCGTCATCATCCTCATCCGCAACCACCGCGTGCTTCAGCGCTACACCTACGTGTTCGGGTTCGGCGCCCTGGTTCTGCTCATCCTGCCGATGCTTCCGCTCATCGGTCGCCAGGTGAACGGTGCACGGGTGTGGATCGGCATCGGTCCGTTCAGCTTCCAGCCGGGCGAGATCGCGAAGATCGCCCTCGCGGTCTTCTTCGCAGGCTACCTCGTCCAGGCGCGCGACTCCCTGTCGATGGTGGGCAAGAAGGTGCTCGGCGTGCGATTCCCGCGGCTGCGCGACCTCGGCCCGATCCTCGTGCTGTGGGGCGTGTCGATGGCGGTGATCGTCTTCCAGCACGACCTCGGCACCGGCCTTCTCTACTTCGGTCTGTTCCTCGTGATGATCTACGTCGCCACCGCGAGGGTGGGCTGGGTCGTCATCGGGCTCGTGCTGTTCGTGGGCGGCGCGTTCATCGCCAGCCGAATCCTCGACTACGTGCAGGGCCGATTCCAGAACTGGCTCGAGCCGTTCAACGACCACGTCTACAACGCCACCGGCGGCAGTTACCAGCTGGTGCAGGGCATCTTCGGCCTCGCGCACGGCGGCCTACTCGGCACCGGACTCGGTCAGGGACGGCCGAACATCACCCCACTGGCCGAGAGCGACTACATCATCGCCAGCCTGGGCGAGGAGCTGGGCCTCATCGGCATCTTCGCGATCCTCTGCCTCTACCTCCTGTTCGTCTCGCGCGGCTTCCGCGTCGGGTTCGCCAGCCAGGACGACTTCGGCAAGCTCCTCGCCGTCGGCCTCGCCTTCACCATGGCGCTTCAGGTGTTCATCGTGATCGGCGGCATCACCCGGGTCATCCCGCTCACCGGGCTCACCACTCCGTTCCTCGCCGCGGGTGGGTCATCCCTGGTGGCGAACTGGATCATCGCCGCTCTGCTGCTTCGCCTCTCTGACACCGTCCGCAACCAACCAAGGCTGGTGGTGTAGCGAAGTGAACAAGGAGATCAAGCGCGTCAGCATCGTGGTGCTGTGCATGTTCCTGGCGTTGTTCGTGTCGACGTCCGTCATCCAGGTCGGCGCGGCCGACAGCCTCAATGCGGATGCCCGCAACACCCGAACCCTCGACGACAGTTACAACGTACAGCGGGGTTCGATCCTCGTGGCGGGCCAGCCGGTCGCGCAGTCCGTGCCGAGCAACGACTCCTACAACTACCAGCGCCAGTACCCGCAGGGACCGCTGTACTCCTCGGTCACCGGCTTCTTCCCGATCAGCGGAGCACCGACCGGCGTCGAAGGCGCCATGAACAGCGAGCTGAGCGGCACGTCGAACGACGACTTCTTCGACCAACTGCAGAACCTGGTGACCGGCAAGCATCCGCAGGGCAACTCCGTCGAGCTCACGATCGACCCGGTCGCGCAGAAGGCGGCATACGACGCGCTCGGCTCGCAGCAGGGCGCCGTGGTGCTGCTTCAGCCGAAGACCGGACGCATCCTGGCCATGGTGTCCAAGCCCGACTTCGACCCCAACACTCTCGCGGTGCACAACGTCAAGCAGGTGGATGCCACGTATCAGCAGCTCCTCGATGCCGCGGGCGAGCCGCTCATCAACAAGTCGATCAACGAGCTGAACCCGCCTGGGTCGACGTTCAAGCCGGTCGTGCTGTCGGCGGCGCTGGAGAGCGGCGACTACACGCTCGACTCGCAGATGCCCAACCCGTCGAGTCTGACCCTGCCCGGCACGAACACCAAGATCTACAACGACACGTTCAGCACGTGCGGGCCCGGCGACACGGTGTCGCTGGAGACGGCACTCATCCTCTCCTGCAACATCCCGTACGCCGAGCTCGCCATGAAGCTGGGATCGGATGCCATCAAGGCGCAGGCGGAGAAGTACGGCTTCAACCAGAGCTTCACGGTGCCCATGCGCACCTCGCCCAGCCAGTACCCCGGCTACGACAGCCTCGCCGACACGGCGATGAGCGGGTTCGGGCAGAAGGACGACAGGGCGACGGCGTTGCAGATGGCGATGAACTCGGCGGCGATCTCCACCGGCGGGGTGGTGATGAAGCCCAGCCTCATCGAGTCGGTGCTCACCCCGGATCTTCAGGCGCGGCAGTCGTTCAAGGCCACCCAATTCGGCCGGGCGACGAGCAAGAACACGGCCGACGACATCGCTCAGACCATGGTCAAGGACGTCTCAGTCGGCGTCGCGAGCAATGCAAGAATAGACGGGGTCAAGGTCGGCGGTAAGACCGGTACCGCACAGAACGGCCCTAAAGACCCCTACACCCTGTGGTTCACCGGGTTCGCTCCTGCGAACGATCCTCAGTTCGCCGTTGCGGTCGTGGTCGACAATGGTGGCGGACTAGGTCAGAGCGGGGACGGAAACTCCGTCGCGGCTCCGATCGCGAAGAAGGTACTTGAGGCGGTGCTTGGCAAATGAGACCCACGGCAGGGCTCACGTTCGGCGGACGATACGAACTCCAGTCGCGGATCGCAGTCGGCGGCATGGGCGAGGTGTGGCAGGCCACCGACCTCGTCATCGGCCGCCAGGTCGCCATCAAGATCCTCAAGGATGAGTACCTCGGCGATCCGACGTTCCTCGAGCGCTTCCGCTCGGAGGCCAGGCACGCGGCGCTGGTCAACCACGAGGGCATCGCCAACGTCTTCGACTACGGCGAGGAAGACGGCAGCGCGTACCTCGTGATGGAGCTCGTGCCGGGCGAGGCCCTGTCGAGCATCCTGGAGCGCGAGCACACGCTCTCCACCGACAAGGTGCTCGACATCGTGGCGCAGACGGCCGCCGCGCTGCACGCCGCCCACGCGGCCGGTCTGGTGCACCGCGACATCAAGCCGGGCAACCTGCTCATCACGCCGGATGGCCGCGTCAAGATCACCGACTTCGGCATCGCCCGCATCGCCGACCAGGTGCCGCTCACCGCGACCGGTCAGGTGATGGGCACCGTGCAGTACCTGTCGCCGGAGCAGGCATCCGGACATCCCGCCTCGCCGACCACCGACATCTACTCGCTCGGCATCGTCGCGTACGAGTGCCTGGCCGGCCGTCGCCCGTTCACCGGCGAGTCGCAGGTGGCGATCGCGATGGCGCAGATCAACGAGCAGCCGCCGCCTCTGCCGGTCACGGTCAGCGAGCCGGTGCGCAACCTGGTGTACGCGTGCATCGCGAAGAATCCGGCCGAGCGGCCCTCGTCGGCGGCCCATCTCGCGCGCGCGGCGACCGCGCTGCGTCGCGGGGACATCCAGGCCGCCGCGGCAGCCGTGCCGGCCGTGCTCGGCGACGAAACCGATACCACCCGGTTCAACACGCTTCTCCTCCCGGGCGGCGCTGCTGCCGCCGCCGCGGCAGGTGACACGCAGGCGACCACGCTGCTCTCGTCAACCGAGGCCGACGAAGCACCCGCGGAGACCAAGAAGAAACGCAGCCCGTGGACGTGGCCGCTGATCGCACTCATCGCGCTGCTGGCGATCATCCTCATCGCGACGCTCATCGCACTGCTCACGCAGAACCACGGCAATCCGGCTCCGTCGACCACGACCGCGCACTCGGCGCCGCCCACCTCGCACACGCCGACGCCCACGCCGACGAAGACGCAGGCGACGGCCGGCACCATCAACCGGAACGACTATCTCGGCAAGCCGTACGACCAGGCGGTCGCTGCGCTGAACGCGGCGGGCTTCCAGAACATCACGAAGAACGTGGGAACCGCGGCACCGTCCAGCGACAAGGTCAACACGGTCTACGACATCAATCCCACTGGAACCGTGCCGTTCTCCAGCACCATCACGCTCACCATCTACGACAACGTGACGCCACCTTCGGCGCCGACGGACACTGTCACGCTGGTCGGCGGCAAGGCAACCGTCGGCCAGCCCGCGACGTTCAACTTCGGGTCTGCTCAGTGCCCCGCGGGTCAGACCCTGACGGGCCGTCAGCTCTATGTCGACGGTGCAGGGGTCGGACCGACCACGAGCAGTCAGCAGCAGTACACGTTCGGCGACACGAAGCCGCACAACGTCACGTACACGATCTTCTGCGGGCAGTCGGTCGAGTCGGCGCAGTCGCCGCCGCTGCAGGTCACGGCTACCAGCAGCACTCCGGCGCCATGATCTCGGTGTTCCCTGGCTCCTCGACGAGGTGCACGGAACACTCAACTTGGCCCCATTACACTGTTCGCAGTGTTGCCTGACGTCGAGTACCCCGCCACGGACGAACCCCGCATGCTTGCGGGGCGATACCGTGTGGGCGAGCTCATCGGCCGTGGCGGCATGGCCGACGTGCACAAGGGTGTCGACATCCGTTTGGGGCGCACGGTCGCGATCAAGCTCCTGAAGCCTTCACTGGCGACGGACCCGGCGTTCCGCACCCGTTTCCGGCAGGAGGCGCAGGCCGCGGCGCGCATGGCGCATCCGACGATCGTCCGCGTGTTCGACGCCGGTGAAGAGACCGTGCGCGACTCGATGGGCAACGAGGTGCAGGCGCCGTTCATCGTGATGGAGTACGTCGACGGCGTGCTGCTGCGCGACATCCTTCGCAACGGCCCGCTCGACCCGGCGGAGGCGGCGCGCATCGCATCCGGGCTCCTCACCGCGCTCGAGTACTCGCACCGCGCAGGCGTCGTGCACCGCGACATCAAGCCCGGCAACATCATGGTCACCCGTGCCGGCCAGGTGAAGGTGATGGACTTCGGCATCGCCAGGGCCATCAGCGACTCATCGGCCACGGTCGCCCAGACCACGGCCATCCTCGGCACCGCCAGCTACTTCTCGCCCGAGCAGGCGAAGGGCGAGACGGTGGATGCCCGCACCGACCTGTACTCGACGGGGGTGGTGCTCTTCGAGATGCTCGCCGGTCGCCCGCCGTTCCGCGGGGACACCGCCGTCGCTGTCGCCTACCAGCACGTGAGCGAACAGCCGGTCAAGCCGAGCAGCGTGAACCCCAAGGTGTCGCCGGCATACGACATGGTCGTCATGCGCGCGCTCGCGAAGGACCGCTTCCAGCGCTACCAGAGCGCTGCGGAGTTCCGGGACGACCTCGAGCTCGCGGCATCCGGCAAGGTACCGGTGCACAAGAAGCGCGGCGACGCGTTCGACGCGGCACTCTTCGGCGAGACCGTCACGAGCCCGACCCCGACCGAGGCGGCGCTGCGTCAACTGGCCGACGACGACCAGGTGGTGCGCACCCAGAGTCGGCCACCGGTGCTGTGGATCTGGGCCGGGGTGCTCAGCGTCGCCGTCATCATCGCGGCGCTCCTGCTCTGGGTCTTCAACCAGACCCCGACGCAGCACCTCGCCGATAACGCGGCCAAGGTGCCGGTGGTGGCCGGAATGACGGTCAAGGAGGCGACGGATGCCCTCCGCAAGGTCAAACTCGACCCCACGTTCAGCGACGAGTCCAGCACGACCGTGCCGAAGGGCAAGGTCATCGGCACCAACCCCAGCTCAGGCGTCATCGCCAGCAAGGGCGACAGCGTGACGGTCTACGTCTCCAGCGGGGCGAAGCCCGTGCAGGTGCCAACGGATGTCGCAGGCAAGTCGATCGCGGACGCCCAGAAGGAGCTCCAAGACCTCGGCTTCAAGATGGGGCAGATCACGCAGCAGAACTCTGCCACCGTGCCGGCGAACGTGGTGATCAGCACCGATCCCGCGGTCGGTTCGACGGCCCACGACGGCGACACGATCAACTTCGTAGTGTCCAACGGGCAGGTGACGCTGCCCGACCTGACGGGCAAGAGCGTGCAGCAGGCGACGGCCATCCTGCAGGATCCCAAGCTCGGGCTCGTACCCGACGCCGAGGCCGATCCTTCGTGCAAGACGCAGACCGGCGCTCCCGTCAACCACCAGGACCAGGCCCCCGGCCCTGTCGCCCAGGGCTCGACGATCAAGTTCACGTACTGCACTGGGTGAGTTTTGTGTGCCTCCGGCGTACCGCGGTTGGCCGTGCTGTGGTTGCGTGCGGCGCCGTACACGCCGCCGCCTTGCAGAGCGTCCTACGTTGGCCGCCGCGCGGCTTGTCCCTGGCTCGGCCGCCTACGACAGGCCGGGCCTTACGTAGGCTCGCGGCCGGCGTCAGCCGGCGGCCAGCAGAGGGTCCAGGGTGCGGGCGCGCTCCGTCGCGGACTCGAGGCCCGCGACGGCCAGCCAGTTGCCGAGCATCCGGTAGCCGTCCTGGGTGAGCACCGACTCGGGATGGAACTGCACACCGAAGATCGGGGCGTCGCGGTGGCGAAGCCCCATGATCACGCCGCCCGGAGTGCGTGCGGTCACGATGAGCTGCTCGGGGACCGTGTCGTCGACGACGGCGAGCGAGTGGTAGCGCGTTGCCGTGAAGCCCTGCCGCACGCCGTCATAGAACGAGGATCCGTCGTGCTCCACGACCGATGTCTTGCCGTGCATCAGCTCCTCGGCGGTGGTCACCGTTGCTCCGAACGCCTCGGCGATTGCCTGGTGGCCGAGGCACACGCCCAGCAGCGGGATTCCGGATGCCAGTGCCGCCTTCACTGCGTCGATGGACACGCCAGCGTCCGCCGGCGTTCCGGGCCCGGGCGACAGCAGCACGGCGTCGTAGTCCTCCAGCGCCTGCTGCACGTCTTCCGAGCGAATGGCGTCATTGCGCACCACGTCGGTCTGCGCACCCAGTTCGCGCAGATATCCGTTCAGCGTGTAGACGAAACTGTCGTAGTTGTCGATCACGAGCACTCGGGTCATGTCGCAACCGTCCCTTCTTCATTGCCCTGCAAAAGACTATCGACCCACGGGAAGACCCACGTGACCAGGCAATAGAGCACGACCGCCGCCAGAACCACCAGAATGAGGATGCGCACCCAGACCGGCCCGGGCAGAACACGCCACAGTGCGCCGTACATCAGCCGCCTCCCACTTCGGATGCGATCGCCGCCGGCGGCCCCGCGGAGGGCGGCTGCCACGATTCGAAGAGGCCGAACGCCGCGATGCGCTCCTGCGCGTGATACGGCGGGTTGCACGTCGTCATCGTGATGTAGCGATCGGATGCCTGCGCACCCTTCACCTGCGGCACCGAGTACAGCACCTGGATGGCGGTCGGCGGGATGTACTCCAGGTTGCGGAACCGGTACGTGTAGTAGCCGTCCTTGGTCTGGATGTAGATGGCATCGCCGACCTGCAGCTTCGACACGTCGATGAACGTGTTGCCGTACCCGGTGTCGTGCGCGGCGATGGCGAAATTGCCGACCTCGCCGGGCATCGCCGTTCCCGGGTAGTGTCCTACGCCGGCGTCGTAACTGTTCAGAACCGACTCGACGTCGACGGTCTCGCGGATGGTCCGCTTCCAGTCGGCTCCGAACCGCGGCACGTAGATGACGGCGAACGGTTGTGCAGCGCCGGGCGCCTTCATCACCGGTGGTGGGCCGTAGTCGATGGTCTTCGTGCCGCCTGCCGTGTTAGTCGGGGTCGCGACCGGGGTCGGCGTGGGAGTCGGAGCATCCTTCGCCTCGTCGAGGAACTTCTTGCTCTGCTGCGCAGCAGCGCTGTTCTGCTGCGCGGCGAGCACGCTCGACTGCCACCAGGTCTGCCATCCGATGAAGAGCAGCACGAGCACGCCGGCGGTGACGAGCAGCTCGCCGATCACTCCGACGACCGACACCTTGTGACGTGGCTTCGCCCTGGTCGCAGGATGCCTGCGCCCGGCGGAGTCCTCGCGGTCGGTCACGAGTCGGGATTCTAATGGCGCGCGCTCTGCTCGGACCGAGAAGTACTCACCGTCATTTCCCGCTCACCGGAATCCCGATCGTCTCCCCGGTAAGATAGCGGCACTATGGCTTCCAAGACCCGCACCAAGCGTTCCTCCCGACCGGCCAACGAAGCCCGGTCGAACGACGACGCACCGAACCCGGTATGGTTCCTGCCGGTCATGCTCGGCTTCATGATCATCGGCTTGCTCTGGATCGTGGTGTTCTACGTCAGTGGCAGCCAGTACCCGATCCCGCAGCTGGGCGCCTGGAACATCCTCATCGGCTTCGCCATCGCATTCGTGGGCTTCCTGATGACGACCCGGTGGCGCTGACGCAATCGCCTCTAGACGGTCGTTTGATTACACCGGTGTAATTATCCCCCTGTGGGTAAGCCTGTGGATAACTCCCGTGCAAAGGTGGAGCATCACGCGCCCGCGAACACGTGCCAGCTTCCGACGAGCACCAGGAGCACGGCCAGCACGATGAGCAGAACCACCTGAAGCGCACGCCGCGAACGCGCCCTCGTCTGCGTGTAGATGAGCCCGACCAGCGCTCCGCCGACGAGGCCGCCGACGTGCGCCTGCCAGGCGATGCTGAACCCGGGCAGAAAGCTGATCACGAGGTTGATGCCGACGAGCACCAGCAGCTGGGTGATCGGCCCACCCAGGTGGCGCTGGATGATCAGCAACGCCGCCATCATGCCGAAGATCGCGCCGGATGCGCCGACCACCGGCTGCACCGGAGAGTCGAGCAGGTAGACACCGACCGACCCGGCGATGGCGCTCAGCACGAAGAGCACGCCGTATCGCACACGGCCGAGCATCGGCTCGAGCACGATGCCGAAGATCCACAGCGTGTACATGTTGAGCGCGATGTGCAGAATGTTGGCGTGCACGAACGCCGTCGTGATCATGCGCCACGGCTCGAACGAGGCGAGCACAGCGCCCTGGGAGGTCTGCACGACCGCGCCGTTCGGGTATCCGTAGATCCCGGCGTACCAGAGGGACGACGTCACCGGCCCGTTGCCCAGCCCCGTCACCCACTGCGCGATGAACACCAGGATGCAGATACCGATGATGACGTACGTGACGGTCGGCTGCCTCGGACCCGTGAACCGGGTGAGGAACGCCGACTTGGTCCGGGGTGCCGTCGCACGCTGCTGCCTCATGCACTCCGGGCAGATGAACCCGACCGGCGCCGGGGTCTGGCATTCGCCACAGATGGCGCGCCCGCAGCGCTGGCAGCGCACGTAGGTGGGCCGGTTCGGATGCCGGTAGCAGGCGAGCGCAGACGGCTCTCCTGGTGAGGTCGGTTGCGACACGCTGTGCTCGGCGAAGGTTGGTTGCGGGCGGGCGCGGGCGGCCTACGCCTGCTCGACGGTGATCGACTCGATCACAACGTCGTCCAACGGACGATCGCGGGCATCCGTGGGAACACCGGCGAGCTTGTCGACGATGCGCCGGGAATCGTCGTCGGCCACCTCGCCGAAGATGGTGTGCTTGCCCTGGAGCCATGTGGTCGGTCCGACGGTGATGAAGAACTGCGAGCCGTTGGTGCCGCGGCCGCCCTGGATGCCCGCGTTGGCCATGGCGAGCATGTACGGCTGCGTGAAGTCGAGGTCGGGGCTGATCTCGTCGTCGAAGCGGTAGCCGGGGCCGCCGGTACCGGTACCGAGCGGGTCGCCGCCCTGAATCATGAAGCCGGGGATGATGCGGTGGAAGATGACGCCGTCATAGAGGTTGTCCGACCGCGACTCGCCCGTGCTGGGATCCGTCCACTCCTGCTCGCCGGTGGCGAGACCGACGAAGTTGCGCACCGTCTTCGGTGCGTGGTTGCCGTACAGATTGACGGCGATGTCGCCGTAGTTGGTGTGCAGAGTGGCCACCGCGGTGTGCTTCGACATGCGCCCAATTCTTGCATAGCGGTTGTGTCCACCCCCTGGCCGCCGAGGGTTTCGGTGGCAAGATGGAGGAACTGCAAGTACGACCGGGTGGAGGAACCGTGAGTCTGTCACGCAAGCGCCAGAAGGAACTCAACCGGCTTCGCGCTGAAGCCCTCGATCTCTGGGACGCGCAGCAGGAGGTGTTGGGCCGCGCGAACTCGGTGGCTCAGAAGGCCGGCCAGCAAGCCGCGAACTACACCCGTGAAGAGGTGGCCCCTCGTGTTCGCGAGGGTTACGACCAGTACGTGCGTCCGGTCACGCGTGCGGCGGGCGACGTGATCGGCAACACCGTCATCCCGGCCGTCGGTACGGTTCTCGGAACCGCCCTGAGCGTCGCGGATGTCGCGCACGACACCAGGGTTCAGGCTGCCGTGAAGCGCCTGCAGGGCGCGAAGCGCGAACTCACCAAGCCGGCGAAGTCTGGCCCGGGATTCGGGACCTACCTCGCGCTCGCCCTCGGCGCCGCCGCACTGATCGGCGTCGTCTATGCCGTGTGGCAGACCTTCCGCGCAGACGACGAGCTGTGGGTCGCCGAAGACGACTCCACCGAGCCGCCCATCGTCGAGTAGCTTCCCGTCACTCGATCAGCCCGGCGAAGCGAAGACCGATCTCGACGAGCGAGACCTTTCGCAACGCCGGGATCTCGTCGAGCCGGAACCAGCGCGCCTCGTCGGTTGAGCCATCCGCCTCGTTGGTGAGCATGCCCGCGACCACGTGAGCGCGGTACACGATGCGCAGCGCCTGAAGCGCGCCGAGACCCGAGTTGCGCTGGTCCTCGGGGATGACGTGCGAGTGCACGCCGATCAGCTCGTCGAGCTCAGCGTCGTACCCGGTCTCCTCGCGCACCTCGCGCACGGCGGCATCCGCCGGGTCCTCTCCGGCCTCGAGTCCGCCGCCCGGGAGCGTCCAGCCGCTTCGCCCGTGCTCGTTCCAGTGCGCGAGCAGCACCCGGGAGCCGTCGGCGATGACGGCATACGCGGCGACCCGGATGTCCATGCAGACACCCTACGTCCGCTGAATCCGACGGCTGTGCCGCGGCCTTCTATTCCGCGGCCGGCGGTGCCGTCCACTGAAGCGCGCCGTTGCGGATGTCCGTGAGCACCTCGGCCAGCCACGCAGCTTCGGCGTCGAGCATCCGGATTCGATACTCGTCCTCCAGCAGGTAGACGCGGTCGACCGTCGCCCTCGACAACTGCGAGCGCTGCGCCTCTCGTTCCGCGTCGATCGCCACCGACCTCTGCGAGATCAGGCGGGTTGCCGTCTCGGGGCTGACCATCGTCAGCACCGAGAGCGCTGCAGGGAATCGCGGGAACTCGTCGGGGGTGCCGGTGATCAGAGCGGACAGCCAGTCGACGGCGGCACGCCGACCCTCCTCGGTGATGGCGTAGACGCGTCGCTCCGGGTAGTTGTCGGCCGTTTCGGGTTGTTCGATCTGCTCGACCAGGCCGTTGTCTGCGAGCCGGGCGATGGTCTGGTGCAGGCTCGTGCGCTGCCGCACGTTCACGACCTTGTCCTTGCCGCGATCCCTGATCAGCTTCTGCATCCGATAGACGTGCATCGGCTCTTCGAGCAGCATGGCCAGCACGATCAGGCCCAGGCCGGAGGGACGCAGAGACGCGGTACGCGTTCCCGCCTCATCGACACCTGCCATGCTGCTCTCCTCGCCTCGCCTCAGCGGATGCTCATCACCCGCTCCACGGCCTTCCGGACGGACTCCGCGTCGGCCTGTGCTTCGTCCGCCAGCCAGGCCACATACCCGTCGGGTCGGATCAGGGCGACGACGGCATCCGCCGGAAGAACATCGCGGCCCACCCGCTGCACCAAGACATCGTGCGGACCCATGGCTGGTTCCAACTCGTCGGTATCGGCGACCGTGGCAAGTACGAATCTACTGCCCGTCAGATCGAGGATGCTCGTGCGCTGCTCCTCGTCGATCCAGCGGTGGGGCATCCGGGCGCCTGGTTCGGCGACGTCCGCAACAGCACCGGCGAAGGGAACCTCCGCTGCCCCGCCGAGAATCGCAGCCGACCGGTACCGCTGACCGAAGGTGCACACGATGTCGTCGACATCGTCATCGAGTCCGCCGCCGAATCGAGCAGCCTGCCGCCGGACCGTGAGATCGGCCAGCGCGAGGGCGACCGGCCGGCGCTCGTCCTCGTACGTGTCCAGAAGGCCCGGGTCCGCGCGCCCATCCAGCACCGCGGCGAGTTTCCACGCCAGGTTGTGCGCGTCCTGGATGCCGGAGTTCGCTCCCATCGCGCCCGCCGGCGGCCAAACGTGCGCTGCGTCGCCGACGAGGAACGCACATCCCTGTCGGTATCGGTCCGCCACGCCGACGGCCTGCTGCCACGGGGTCACGTCGACGATGCCGACCTCTCGTTCGGGATCGCCGAGGGCGGCACGGATGATGGCGGCGCACTTCTCCGCGTCGAAGGACGACAGCGGAGTGGTCGCGGGGTCGTACGTCACGCCGATGCTCCACCGCCCGGGACGAGCCGTTGTCGTCAGCGACGCGAAACCCAGTTCCTCGTTGAGCACGATCCAGAACAGGGCGCGTCTCTCGACGAGGTCGTCCAGGTCGGCGTCGAAGACGATGCTCACCCAGTCCTGTACGGCGGTCGTCCCGACTCGACGGATACCCAGCAGGTCGCGGATCCCGCTCGCATATCCGTCCGCGGCGATGAGATAGTCGCACCGCACTCGCCGTGACGTGCCGTCATCCAGCCTTCGTAGGGTTGCCGTCGCACCGTTCTCGCCGACCTCGATGTGCTCGGCGACGGTGCCTCGCTCGATGATGGCACCGAGTTCGCGTGCTCGGCGGGTCAGCACCGGCTCGACCGTGTTCTGGTCCGCCATCACGAATGTCGAGGGGCTGACCGTGGCCAGACGCGAGTCGGGCTCGGGGTCGAACAGCCAGTCCCATGCGCCGGCGAGCGTCGCACAGCGAGCGACGCCTGCATCACCGGCGAACGGTGCTGACAAGGCCTCCACCTCCTTGTGGATGCCGAGCGTGCGGTACAACTCCATCGTCCGTTGGTTCACGCCCCGCGCCCGTCCTTGCACGCTCGGCCCGTCGTGGCGATCCACCGCGATGGCCCGCACTCCGTTCTGCGCAAGGAAGAGCGCCGCGGCCGTGCCAGCGTACCCGCCGCCGACGATCAGCACGGGCGTGTGCGTGGTCGCGGCATCCACTTCAATGTTCATCTGCTCGTTCATGATGATAGTTATAACATCACTAGTGCGAGCATGACTAGTCCGGCTCCTGACTCCAGTCGCCGCGGCCTGCGCTGATGTGACTGATGCGCAGGCCACTCGCCGGTCCCGCCGGGAAGTGCCGGAGGCTCACTCGGAGGTCTTGTGGCGGCACCTCGTACCCGATCCGTCGTGTGAGGGCGCGGACGGCCGTGCGCATGAGCTCGATGGTCACGGGTTCACCGGCACAGCGGTGATCTTCGAGATAGTGACCACCGCCCTGCGGGATGAGCGAGTAGGGGTCGCCCTGCCAGTCTCGGAAACGCTCGGGACGGAAGCGATTCGGTTCGGGCCAGAGGCGCGGATCATGGTTCGTGCCATACAGGTCGAGCAGCACCCAATCGCCACGTGAGAATGCGTTCCCTCGCCAGTCGACGGCCCTGCGGGCTCGTACGCCCATCAGCGGAAAGAATGGCGCGTGGCGGCGCACCTCATTGACGAAGTTCGTGAGGTCGCTCTCGTCACCGTCGGCGAATGTCGCTCGCCAGCGAGGCACAGCGTGCAGGCACAGCGCAGCGAACACGATGAACCGCGCGATCGCCACTACGGGGCGAAGAATGTTCAGAAGCTCCACCGTCGCCACATCGATGGGGAGCATTCGGCCTTCGAGGTCGGTGTGAGTGGCGACGCGAGCGATAGCGGACGTCTCGTCCACCGCGATCTCGCCGTTTCGCACCCCTCGGATCACCTCGTTCCCCCAGCGTTCGGCGCTTCTGCGCACGAGCTGAGCCGCCCAGTTGCGCGGGCCGAATCGTCCGGCATTCTCCACGAGCGTGCCGAACTGGAACGCCCGAAGCGCGGGATCGGCAGCCACGAGTTCGAACCCGGCCCAGCGCAGAGCGGTCCGCGTGAGCACACGCTGAAGCTCGTCGAGCAGCACGATGCTCTCGGCGGAACACCATCGGTCGACGGCGGTGTCCCATTCTGTCCGGAAGATCGACTGCATCCTGCCTCGCTCCGGCGGCTCGAGCAGCTCGAGGAACATGCGCTTGCGGTGCCGGTGCTCCGCGCCCTCCAGAGTCTGCGAGCTGCCCGCATCCTGCAAGAGATGCGTTGCGGTGGGCGGTATCGCCCAGTGCCGATCGAATCGACCTCCCGACCAGAAGAAGTGCGACGCGTCCGTGCCCAGCATGAAGGTCACCGGTCTTCCGCCGAGCCGTGTGTGGAAGGCATCGGCACCCAGGCGCCTGCAGCGCCGTGAAGCGAACGTGTAGCCCTCGGCGAGCAACGCGAGCGTGCTGTCGAAACCGGGAAGGGTGGGAATGGCATCCGCTGCGGTCATCAGCACCGTCGACACGTCGACCGCCCCGTCGGACAGGGGTTGCACGAACCGTTGTGGCGGAAGCTGCATGAACGACTACAGGTGTGGAGCCTAGGAGAATCGAACTCCTGACTTCCTGCTTGCAAATTGGCGGAAGTAGCATTTTGCACCTATCGATGACTCCGAGTGTCCCCGGTATTTCGCGGATTTTCGGGACACCGTGACACACCGCAACACAGCGATGTGTATACCAATGTGTATAGATGTGAGACTCTCTACTCGTGCCCAAATCACGTTCGCATGGCGATGGAGCGCTATATGAGACGATGCACCAAGGACGCCCGGTGTGGCGAGGTGTGATCGACGTCGGCTTCACCGACGACGGCCGTCGCAAGCAGCGTGCCGTGCAGGGAAAGACGAAGTCGGAAGTACAAGCCAAGCTCGCACGAATGAAGCGTGAGCGAGACAGCCTCGGCAGGGTGCTGGACCGCGCAACCCGCTTCGAAGACGCCGCCGCGGCATGGTTGGAAGAGGTTGCGCAGTCCACCCGGCCGAAGACATTCAGCAACTACCGGTCGCAACTGCGGGTGAACGTGATTCCTGCTTTGGGTCGAAAGGTCGCTGCGGATCTGACGCCGGGAGATATCCGGCGGATGCATTCGGCGATTCGGGCCCGTGGCGGAGGTGACTCGAACGTGGCGGCCGCGCACCGAGTGGCCGTGTCCGTGTTGGAGTGGTGCCGCCGGGAGAGAATGATCGGCGAGAACGTCGCCTCGTTGATGCCACCGAAGCGGACCAAGGCGGGCAAAGCGAAAGGATCCCTGACTCGGGAGGAAGCCCGCGCCCTGCTCGAGCTAGAGGATCCCCGGTGGACGTTGAGCCTGCTCACCGGCATGCGTTCCGGGGAAGCGCTCGGATTACGCATCAAAGAACTCGACTTCGAGAACGCGCGTGCGTGGGTGAGCTGGGAACGCACTGATGCGGTGTTCCGGCACGGCTGCGGTAGCCCCACAGGAAGAAAGGACGATAAAGGCCGTCCCGCGTACCCGTGTGGCCGCCGGAGCGCCGGCACCTGCCCACTTCGGGAGTTCGACCTGGCCAGTGATCTGGAGTTCGAGCGATTGGAGGGTCGGCATGTTCTGGTCCGACCGAAGAACCAGATCGCCCGGGAAGTCCCGCTTCGGCCGGAACTGATTGATCAGCTCCGAGCGCACCTGGCTGCAGACGAGACGAACCCGCACGGCCTGGTGTGGCACCGACCCGACGGCGTCCCGTTGACCAACTCCGAGGACAACGCCGCACTACGGGCGGCGCTGCGGCGGGCGGGCATTGACCGGCCCACTGCGAGCACGCACTGGCTGCGGCACTCCTACACGACCTTGGCTGAGCATGCTGGGATCCCTCATGCCGCGTACGCCGGAGTCAGCGGGCATAACTCCACGCAAGCGTCCGACCCGTATCGGCACGCTCTCACCGCCGAAGGCCGTCACGCAGTCGACACCCTCGCGGAATGGCTTCGAAGCTAAAGGCAAGCTGCCGACGGACCCGGGCAAGGCATCCCGGTCCGTCGGCAGCCTAGGCTCGAGTGTTCAAAGATGCGGCAGGTGCTCGGGCCTGGTCGGCAACCGCTCGACGAAGCGCTCGAGGTCGGTGACGAGGTAGAGCGGCTTGGTGCCGGAGAAGTGCGGTGTCACATCCCCGAGCCTCACATGCTGGCGGAGCCGAGTGGGACTGAGCCCGAGCGCTTCCGCGGCGGTGTTGTGATCCATTGCCACCGCCGTGATCGGCCGGTCCTTCGGCTCCCCTGCCTGCCCGCTCATGACCGACCCCCAAAGGAGTACGACCGGGGCGGCAGCTGGTGTCCCGCCGTCACGGG
>NZ_JBQCIE010000054.1:0-9869 GCF_051954055.1 Humibacter sp.
GTACTTCTGCGGGTCGTTCGCACCAGACCCGATCACGAAGTGCGTGTGGTGCGAGGTGTGCAGCACGATGGACTCGACCCGCTCGGGGTCGTCGAAGATGATCGGGTACTCGTTGTGCAGCTTGCGGGCGAGGTCGATCCACGCCTGGGCCTGGTACTCGGCCGAGTGCTCCTTCGTGAACGAGTCGAGGATGGCACGCTTCTGCTCCCCGAGGTCGGGCAGCGTGACCTCGTAGACGGCGTCGGAACCGTCGAGCAGCCACGCGATCACGCCGTCCTCGCCCTCGTAGATCGGCGTGGGGCTGGTCTCGCCGCGCATCGCGCGGTCGACGGATTCGATCGCCATCTTGCCCGCGAACGCCGGGGCGAAAGCCTTCCAGCTGGAGATCTCGCCCTTGCGCGACTGGCGCGTGGCCGTCGTCGTGTGCAGGGCTTGCCCGATCGCCTGGAAGATCGTCTCCGCCTCCAGACCGAGCAGAGTGCCGATGCCGGCGGCGCCCGACGGACCGAGATGGGCGACATGGTCGATCTTGTGCGCGTGCAGGCTGATGGCGCGCGCCAGGTCGATCTGGATCTCGTATCCCGTCGCGATGCCGCGCACCACGTCGCTACCGGTGAGACCACGTTCGGTGGCCAGGTGCTGCGCCACGGCGACGACGGGCGGGATGTTGTCGCCCGGGTGCGAGTACTCGGCCGCGAGGAACGTGTCGTGATAGTCGAGCTCGCGCACGGCCACGCCGTTCGCCCAGGCCGCCCACTCGACGCTGACCCGGCGTGCGGCATCCGTTCCGAACACGTTCGAACCGCTGCCGCCCACGGACACCGGGTGCGCGAGCGCCTGCGCGCGCGCCGCGGTGACCGGATGCCTGAGCAACGACGCCGCAGCAACCGCCGCGTTGTCGATCACCCTGTTGACGACCATGTCGGTCACCTCGGGCGTCACCTCGACCGGGTCGGCAGCCACCTGGGCGATCTTGTAGGCCAGCTGCTCCTCGCGGGGCAGGTTCTCGTCGCTGCGATGCGTGCGTACGTGCGTGGTGTTCACCCGATCGAACCTACCTGGAGCGGGTGCGTCGCGGCATCCGCGTGTCCCCCGTTCGGGTGAGTTCCCAGCCGGCGACGCAGCCCATCCAGGCGCCGTAATGTTGATGGATGCCCTCCATCGCCACCCTGGGCGCCTTCGCGCTCGCGGCGTTCGCCATCATCGTCATCCCCGGCCCGAGCGTGCTCTTCGCCGTCGGGCGCTCCATCGCGCTCGGCCGACGCGCGGGGATGCTGAGCGTGATCGGCAACTCGCTGGCGATCATCCCGATCGTGGTGGCCGTCGCGCTCGGCCTAGGCATCGTCGTTGCGCAGTCCGTCGTGATCTTCACGGTGATCAAGCTCGCCGGCGCGCTCTACATCATCTACCTCGGCATCCAGGCCATCCGGCATCGCAAGAGCGGAGCGATCGACGCGGTCGCGAACGGGCCGCGCAGATCGTCGGCACGGATGCTCGGCGAGGGGTTCCTCGTCGGCATCAGCAACCCCAAGCTGCTGGTCTTCTTCGTCGCGGTGTTGCCGCAGTTCGTGAACTTCCACGCCGGCGCCATCCCGATGCAGATGATGGTGCTCGGGGTCGTCTTCTTCGCGATCGCGCTGCTGTCCGACAGCACCTGGGCACTGCTGGCCGGACTCGCCCGCGGCTGGTTCGCGAGGTCGCCGAAGCGCGCTGAGCGGCTCTCGGCCACCGGCGGCGTGATGTTGATCGGCCTCGGCGGCGTGCTCGCCGTCACCGGCAACAAGAGCTGACCGGCGCAGCCCTACACGTCGTCGCCGTACGACGCCGTCGGCACCATCACGGCGCGAGCCAGCGTGTGGAAGTGCAGGTTGAACCCGAGCACGGCGGGTGTCGACTCCGGGTCGAGGTCGAGGTGGTCGACGTCCACGGCATGCACGACCACGTAGTAGCGGTGAACGCCCGTTCCCTCCGGAGGCTCCGCGCCGGTGAATCCCACCTGCCGCAGCTCGTTCTTCAGCTGAACGGCGCCCTGCGGGAGGGAGCCACCGCTGCCTGCGCCGCGCTCGAGCGACGTCGTCGACGGCGGGATGTTGTAAACCGCCCAGTGCCAGAATCCCGAGCCGGTCGGCGCATCCGGATCGTGAATCGTCACCGCGAAGCTCTTCGTGTCTTCGGGGAATCCGCTCCACGACAGCTGCGGTGACGTGTCGCCTCCGCTGGCGCGGTATCGGCCGGCGATCGGATGCCCGTCTGCGACATCCTCGCTCGTCACGGTGAACGACGGAACGGCTCCGAACCGCTCGTACGGGTCTTCGGCCACGACTACCTCCTTGCGTCCCTTTGCAACATACGCCGAGGGGCCCCGATCAGCCGAGAGTCCGGTTCAGCTGCCGGATCTCACCGTCTGCGGTCGCTTCGTGAAGGCGCGACGCAGCCTCGCCGGCAGCGAACCGATCGCCCATCCTGTGACGCGCAGCATGGCCTCGACCACGATGCCGCTGGACATCTTCGAGTTGCCGCGCTCGCGCTCCGGGAACGTGATCGGCACCTCCTTGATGCGCAGTCCGGCGACCTGAGCGTGCCAGAGCATGTCGATCTGGAAGCAGTAGCCCTGGCTGAGCACGCCGTCGAGGTCGATGCGTTCGAGCGCCTCGGCGGTGAACGCGCGGTAGCCGCCGGTCATGTCGCGCACCGGAACGCCGAGTGCGAAGCGAGCGTACGCGCTGCCGCCACGGGAGATGAACTTGCGCCAGAGCGGCCACCCGATCACGCCGCCGCCCGGCACCCAGCGCGAGCCGACGATGACGTCTGCCGTGCTGAGCGCGTCGAGCAGACGTGGGAGCTCCTCTGGACGGTGCGAGCCGTCGGCATCCATCTCCACGACGACGTCGTGGCCGCGCTCGAGCGCCCCCCGCATGCCGGCGCGATACGCGGCGCCGAGGCCCTCCTTGCCCGCGCGGTGCAGCACGCGGACGGCGATGTCACCTGCCGCGAGCTCGTCGGCGATGTCGCCGGTGCCGTCTGGCGACGCATCGTCGACGATGAGCACGGTTGCCTGCGGCACCGAGTTTCTGACACGACCCACGATCCACGCGATGTTCTGCGCTTCGTTGTAGGTCGGGATGATGACGGCCACGTTCACGACGCTGATCCTCTCGTAAAAAGGTAGACGACATCCCTGTGCAGCCGATAGCTGTGCACAAGGGAGAACCCGAGGGAGCGGAGGGCGGAGACCCGCTCCTGCATGCCGGTCGCATCCGCACCGCCCGTATGGCCGCGGTATTCGACGAGCCAGACCCGGCCATCGCCCGAGGCGATGCGTGTGCCCACCTGCGGGATGCTGTACGTCTTGTCCCACAGCGAGTCGCGGTTCTCGTACGGAACGGCGAGCGTCACATCCACGACGTTCGCGAACTGCTGAGGGTACAGGTGCATCGCCAGCCGCGGCCGGTGCGCGGCGGTCGCGGTCTCGTCGAAGACGACATCGTCCCCCGGCCTGGAGTGCTGCTGGATGACCCCGGCGACGCCGGCCCAGTCGCTTCCGCTGCTCGTCACAGTCGGCCCGCGCTGCACGAGGTACGTGGGTGCGGCGAGCGCGGCCACGAGCGCGACCCCGGTGAACGACGCGACGGCGGCGAGGACGGGGCGGCGATCGGATAAGGCCGGCTTGCCGCCTCGCGCCACCAGGTGTTGCACGAGCCATCGAGCTGCGCCGTCGATCGCGACGGCCAGCAGCACCGCAACGGCGGGTGCCGTGAACGACAGCACCGGTGCGGCGTACACGGGCACCAGCGCGTTCACCGCGAGGATCACCGCCGTCGGGAGCACCAGCCAGGCGAGCGCGAACAGCAGCAGGCGTGCGCGGTCGGTGCGGAGCATCCGTCGCACTGCTGAGGTGCAGCGCCGCCGCCAGACGACGATGCCGGCCACGGCGAGCGCGATGAGCATTCCCAGCGCGACGACCGCGAGCAGGGGGTTGCGATCGAACCACGGCGCGACCGCGAGGGTTGAGACATCGATCGGCGTCGGGACCGCGACGGTCGCGGTGTGACCATGCTGGAGGATCGCGGCGTACGCGAGCGGTGCGATGAGCGCGGCGCCGGCGAGCGTGGCGAGCATCCACCGCACCATCACGGCGCGCAGCGCGGCGACATCGGAAGCGGCGGCGGACCTCGGATGAGCGATGGCGCCGAAGGTGGCGCGCACCCGGCCACGGGCATCCCACAACAGCACAGCCGCGAACGGCAGGGCGAGCAACGAGAGATAGAGGTACGCGTAGCTGCACGCCGCGTACGCGACGGCGAAGCACGCCCACGGCAGGATGCTCGTGGTTCTGCGCGTCACAAGACGCAGGAACAGCACCGCGAGCCACACGGCGCATGCGGTGCCGAGCGCGTACCAGCGCACGTCGGATCCGACGGCGGTGGTACCTGGCAGCACCGCGAAGATCAGCGCGGAGAGGATGCCCAGCCGCAGCCCGCCGTACCGGCCGACGAGCACGACGACGCCGGCCGCCGCGAGCCCGACGAAGATCGCGCTCGGCAGTCTCGTGGCGAACGCCGATGCGCCGAAGAAGTCGATCCAGACGTGCAGCAGCGCGTAGTAGGCGCCGTGGGCGGCATCCGCGCGAACCAGCTCGCCGAGAAGCGAGCTGCCCGGGCGCTCCGCCGAGAGGATGCTGACCGCCTCGTCGCTGCGGAACGGAGGCGCCCAGGATCCGAGCAAGGAGACGGCGAGCGCGACGAAGCCGATGACGGCGGCAGCAAGGGGGCTGCGGTACGACATCCGTGCGATCCGCGGTGCGACCGCCGTTGCGCGGGCGGATGGCGCGCCCCGGCCCGTGCCGTCCGGACGCGTCCTGGTGCCCTGCCTGGCAGCATGTGCGGTCGGCAGCACATGGTTCACGTTCGCGCTCGTCACCGCACCTCCTTCGCCGGCATGTCGCTTCCGCCACGGCCGAACGGGTCGTCCGATCGGGCGATCTGGTGTCTGACCAGGCAACAGGCATGCGCTGGGCATCGCCCCCGCTGAGCGTCGACCGCACGTGAACTTCTTCACAGAGGTGTGCGACCTGTGTGCTGCTTCAGGGCTCGCCGCACGTCGCGGCGGCCGCGGGGTCAGGCTTCGGCGACCACCTGAGGCACGGGACCACCCGTGACACGGTGCCCCCACGCGGCGACCACGAGCACGATGACCGCCGACACGAGCAGCCCGATCGCGGGCTCGACGTGCACGGCGGCCGACCCGACGACTGCACCCAGCCCGATCAGCACGACCGCTCCTGCGCGTCGCGCCCACGGCTGCCCCTTACCTCCGCCGAACACGGAGTCCGCGGCGAGGCCGGCGAGCGTCGATGTCACGACCACCGTCGTCACGTCCTTCACCGCGATGTGCCTGGCCGTCGCTGCCTGCGCGCCCATCGCGAGGCCGAGCATCCCGGTCACCGTCCACTGCATCGACTCCTGCGGGTGCCTGCCCGTCACGAACAGCACCACAGCGGCCGCAAGGAGCAGCACGCCGACCCCGGTGAAGACGATCGTGGAGAGCCGGGTCCAGCCGGCATCCACTCTGCGCAGTGTGCGTCCGCCGATCGCCGCACCCGTCATGAAGCAGATCAGCGCGATCACCGGACCGATGATCGGCAGGTTGTCTGCGCCGAGCAGGGCCATGCCGAGGATGACCACGTTGCCGGTCATGTTGCCGGTGAAGACGTGGTCGAGGCCGAGGTAGCCGACGGCGTCCACGACACCGGTGGAGAAGGTGAGCGCGAGCATCAGCCCGAGGTGCGTGCGTTCGTGCAGTCCCCATTGCTTGGCCATGCCGTACTCCGTCCTGCTCCGGCGGTCCGAACGATCATCACACGTACGAGAGGATGGGTCGGGTGAGCATCCCCCTCTCCGGAACCCCCATCGACCTCGCCAACGGCGACTACCGTGCATCCATCGCGAGCATCGGCGCTTCGCTGCGCTCGCTCACGTACGCCGGCCGCGACCTCGTCGTGCCGTTCGACGCGGACGAGCTGCGGCCCGCGTTCCGTGGAGCCACGCTCGTGCCGTGGCCGAACCGCATCGTCGATGGCCGGTACAGCTTCGACGGCGTCGAGCAGCAGGCGCCCCTGACCGAGCCGGAACGCGGCAACGCGCTGCACGGCCTTGCGGCGTGGCTCGACTACGAGGTGCGCGACCGTGACGACGACTTCGTCGAGCTGGCGGCGACCATCCAGGCGCAGCAGGGGTACCCGCACCGACTCGACGTGACCGTGCTGTTCCGCCTCGGCGACGACGGCCTCTACTCCGCCGTGACCGCACGCAACACCGGAGAGGATGCCGCCCCCTTCGGCACGGCACCCCACCCCTACCTCGTCGCGGGCGACGGACGCGTCGACGACTGGACGCTCACCCTCCCCGCAGACCGGGTGCTCGCAGTCACGCCCGACCGGCTCGCCCCGATCGGGCTCGCCGACGTGGACGGCCTGGTCGAGGGCACGCAACGGGCCGGCGCGTTCGACTTCCGCACACCGCGCCGCATCGACGACGTGTTCATCGACCACGCGTTCACCGGGCTGGCGAGGGATGCCGACGGCGTGGCATCCGTTCTGCTCACCGCGCACGACGGCCACGGCGTCACGATGCGCTGGGATGCGGCGTGCCCCTGGGTGCAGGTGCACACCGCCGACCAGCCCGACCCCGAGCGCAGCCGCCTCGGCCTCGCGGTCGAGCCGATGACCTGCCCGCCGGACGCCTTCAACTCCGGCATCGACCTCATCGTGCTGCAACCGGGCGAGTCCACGACCGCCGGCTGGACGATCGCCGCCGTCGGGTAGCCTCAGCCGGCGGCGCGCGGGTGGCGCTTCGCCCAGCGGCGCTCGATCTTCAGGTAGCGGATGCGTCGCGCCCACGCACTCGAGCGCTCGGACGAGAGTGCGAGCAGCACGAGGATGTCCAGCGGCAGTCCCAGCAGATTCGCCCGCAGGTTGACCTGAGCGCCTCCGTTGAAGAAGTCGATAGCGGCGGCGATGACGGCGATCGCGCTGAGCGTCATCGAGAGGATGCGCGCCCAGTTGCTGCCGCGGAAGATGAGCGTGATCAGCGCGAACTGCACGAGCAGGCCGAAGATCGTGATCCCGATCGAGACAATGGCGATCACGATCGTCACGTTGCGCGCGAAGTCCTCGGGAACGCCTTCGACGTCCACGGAGACCGATCGCACGAAGGCAGTCCAATGGGTAGCGGTGATCAGCACGAAGAGCACGCCCGCCAGCGCACGCAGCGCCAGTAGAGCGCATCCCAGGGCGATCGAGACCGGCCGCTTGTCGGCCGCCGCTTCGACGACATCCGTTTCGTTCTCGAACTCATGGCGGGATCGGATGCCCCGCAGATCGACCACGGGCAGGTTGCCGTCGGTGATGATCGAGTCACCGCCGCCGTTGCGCGCGTGGTAACCGGTGGAGAAGTCCTGGATCACGCCGACGTGCACCGAGGCATCCGCCTTCTCCACGGATCCGACGACGTAGTCCCGCTCGATGTCGGTGTTCGCGTCGATCTTGTGCGTCACCTGCAGCGTGAACAGAGAAAGGCCCACGCGGCGGTCGAACGTGGCTGCGCCCAGCCAGTCCGCGCGCTCACCGCCGGGCAGCCGCCAGTCATCCGGGCATTTCCAGAACCGCACATGGTGCCGCTTCGCCGGGTTGCCCAGCACCTCCTGCTGATAGGCGAGGTCCTGCTGCCTGCCGAACAGCAGCAGCGGGCTGACCGGGGCCTCGTCGTAGCTGCGCCGCAACAGCGTCGACGTCACGATCCGCCAGCTCGAGCGCGCCGTGACGGGGTCTGCGCGCGTCCAGCCGGCATCCGCCATCGCGGTCTCCAGCTGCGCCTGCGTGCCGAGGAGCGCCAGGTTGATCGGGTCGCCGAGCAGCCCGTCGCTGGTGCGCGCTCGCCCGATGAAGTAGTTCGGCACGTAGATACGGGTGAGGATGCTGTGCAGCCGCGGCAGCACCAGGTACGCCAGCAGCGCCCAGAACAGCACGAAGAAGGCGATGAGCCACCAGCCCCAGCTGAAGCTCTCGGATGCCAGCAGCCACGCCATCCAGATCGCCGCGAGGGTGGCGAGCAGGAAATACCCGTAGTCGATCGCGCGCGCGAGGCGCAGCCGGAAGGTGCGAGCAGGCCGCTTCTTCGGCTCCTGCTCGCCGCTCTCGGTCCGGCCTGCTGAGCCGGGCAGCATCGCCGTCTCGGGCGCCGGCCCGTCAGCGGTTCCCCCCACCGGCATGGCCCCATGGTACGGGCGATTGAAGGGAGAGTCGCGCGAGTTTGCTCGCGGGACCGACCTGACTGAGCCTTTGAGCGGCGCAGCCGCGATACGGGCGATTGAGCGTCGGTGCCGCGGGTGCGTGGGAATGCGCTTGCTCAACCGTTATCGGATCGTGTCTGACGGAACGTATCGGAGCCGAACAAAACCGGGCATGATCACGTCAGCCGCATTCAGAAGTTGAACGCGGCGATCCCGGTGGAGTTACGAGTCTCATCAAAGGAGAGAGAGACGTGAAGAAGTCTGCACTGATTTCTGTCGCCGTTCTCGCGAGCGCGTCAGCACTACTGCTGGCCGGCTGTTCGAGCGGAAGCGGCGGCAATAGCACCAGCGCGAGCGGAAAGACGCGTGCGTGTGTGATCCTTCCCGACGCCGTGTCGTCCCCTCGATGGGAGAACGGCGACCGGCCCGCCTTGCAGAAGGCGATCACGGATGCCGGCTTCCAGGCCGATATCCAGAACGCGCAGGGCGACACGAGCAAGTACGCGACGATCGCCGACCAGCAGCTCAACAAGGGCTGCGGCGTGATGCTTCTCGTCGACTACAACGGCGCGGGCGTCACGGTCGCCAAGAAGGCGAAGGCGCAGGGCATCCCAGTTATCGCGTACGACCGCCCGATCGCAGGCGCCGACTACTACGTGTCGTTCGACAACGAGAAGGTCGGCGAGCTGCAGGGTCAGTCGATCGTTGACGCGCTGAAGGCGGAGGGCAAGGATCCGGCGAGCGCCAAGGTCGTCTACATGGGTGGCGACCCGACAGACGGCAACGCGAAGATGTTCCACGACGGAGCGGTCAAGATCATGTCGGCAGCGGGCATCAAGCCGGCCGCCGAGCCGCCGGGGATCTGGGACGCCGACAAGTCCGCCACGAACTTCGAGCAGGCACTGACCTCCCTCGGCGGCAAGGTCGACGCGGTCTGGGTCGCCAACGACACGAACGCTTCCGGCGTCATCTCCGTGCTCGACAAGAACGGCCTGACGGTTCCGGTCACGGGGCAGGATGCCTCGACCGCCGGCCTGCAGAACGTGCTGCTCGGCAAGCAGACCTCCACGGTCTACAAGCCGTATCAAGACGAGGCGAAGGCGGCATCCGACCTCGCGATCACCCTGCTGAAGGGCAAGAAGCCGAGCGGCATCACCCAGAAGGTAGACGGAGTTCCGTTCATCGCCGAGACGCCCCAGCTGATCACGGCGAAGGACGTTCAGAAGGTCATCGACGACGGCAATGCCAAGGCGAGTGACATCTGCACCGGTGCGGTGGCCGCCGCCTGCACCAAGTACGGCGTGCACTAGGCATCCGTCATCATCATCGCCGGTTGAGTAGGCGGCGCAGCCGCCGTATCGAAACCTGCCTGGCACGGGCGTCGGGTCGATACGCCGCTTCGGCGGCTACTCAACCGGCGGTGTGCATGTACAACATGTACGAAAGGAACCCGACATGGATGAACCGCTCATCTCGCTGACGTCGGTCACGAAGAGCTTCGGCCCGGTCGACGTGCTGCGCGGCGTCGATCTGAAGGCGTATCCGGGCAAGGTCACCGCCCTGGTCGGTGACAACGGCGC
>NZ_JBQCIE010000055.1:0-11134 GCF_051954055.1 Humibacter sp.
CGGAACTCGTAGACGTCGGCAGGATGCCGCGCGGCCCAGTGCACGAGCTCGTACGTGAGCTCGTCGTGGTTCTGCATCGCGTGGACGAGACCGGCCGGGTCGACGCCCGCCGCGATCGCCGTGCGAAGGGTCAGCCGAAGGAACTCGGTGTCCCCGGTCGCGAGCGCGTGATGGTACGCGGGACGGTTGATGAAGTCGTACGAAAGGTCCGCGCCGACCCGTCCGGTGTCCCGGATGTCTTCCACGCTGAGGTTCAGCTCCTGAAAGGTGAACCCTCCCACCTTGCGCACCATGCTCGCGATGAGATGGTTGGCCGCTTCGGAGAGCGGATGCCCCTCGGACCAGCCCGGCTGTCCCTCCACGCTCTTCTCGACGCCGAGGAACCCGTTGGCATCCAGCCGCAACCCGCTCGAGCCCAGATCGCCCAGCGAATGCAGCGCATCCCCGATGACCAGGCGCATGCCGGAGAACGTCGGGTCGAGCCAGTTGATCGAGGGCTGACCCATCTTGAAGTAGTGAAGGTACACCCAGCGCCTGGTGCGTCCGTCGACGCCGACGGTGGGCGCCGTCGCACTCCAGTTCGTCTCCTTGACGCCGGGCGAGTAGAAGATGACGCGCTGTAGCTGGCCAATGATGTATCCCTCATCCGCCAAGCGAGCCTCGGTCTCGGCGTCGAGGTTCACGGCGTCGCGGCCCTCGGGAACGTCGGGCAGGAGCGGCCAGTCCTCCTCGGGGATCTCCACCATGTGGTAGATGCCGGGGTAGTCCTTGTACGCCATCTCGGCAAGCCGGAAGTCGGCGCCCTTGCCCGTGTGGCCTGGAACGATGTCGTCGATCACGCTGCCGCCGTGCCGGTCGGCCACGTCCGAGAGCTGCCGGAACTCGTCCTCATGGCCGAAGATCGGGTCGATCTGCGTGCTGATGCGGTCGAAGTGCCCGTCGATGCTGGCCGTCTGCACCCAGCCCGTGATGCCGCCTGCCTGCTTGACGGGTCCGGTGTGCACGGCGTTGATGCCGATCGCCTCGAAGGCGCGCCACAGCTCCTCCCCGGCCAAGGCACCGAGGTAGGACTGACCGGGACGGGTGATCAGCGAGATCGGGTACGCGGTGAACCACACGGAGGCGGAACGGATGGCGCGCCTCGCGTCGGGCCTCGCGTACGGGTTCCGCCACATGCTGGGCTGTCCGGAGAGGCCCCGGGAGAGGATGTCCGCATCGCCCAGCATCGACTGCCGCTTCAGCCACTCCACGTACGACGGGTTCGACGCATCGGCGGATCGCGGGTCCGAGAACGATCTGCGGATGTTGCTGGCGCGCAGTTGCGCCCGCGGGCGCAGCCGCTGCGGCCTCGCCGGGTAGCGCTCCTCGTCGTAACTGATCTCCGCCGACTCGCTCGCGGCATCCGCGTGGCGTGCCAGCTCCTCGGCCTCCTCCGCGCTCAGCTCGGGCACCGCGTTCTGCGCAGTCGTGCGCTCGCCGACAGCGCGCTCGGCGGTCGTCGCATCCTCAGGCACCGTCATACCGGAAACCTCGCTCCCGTCTTCTCTTCGATTGTCTTCCGCTCGGACCCATCGGTCACGACGAGCGAGTGCGCTTCGAGGCGGATGCCGTCGGTCTCCACGCGATGCGTGCCGAACGACAGCAGCACCGAGGCGTCCTCCAGTCCCGGCACCACCACGGGCTCGGTGGAGAAGTTCACCCCGATCGCCGTGTCGGATCGGCGCAGCACCAGCCATCCGGCATCCGCATCCACGTCGACCTCGATCGTGGCGAAGCGCGGGTCCGTCAGCCCCGGCCTGGCCCGACGCAGTCGCGTGAGCTCGCGGTAGAACGCGAGGAGAGTGGCGTGTCTGCCGCCGCCGAGCTCGGTCCAGTCGAGCGTGGAGCGCCGGAACGTCTCCGGGTCCTGCGGATCGGGAACGGATGCCTCGTCCCAGCCCATACGGGCGAATTCCGCTTTCCTGCCCTCCGCTGTGGCCCTTGCGAGTTCCGGTTCAGGGTGCGAGGTGAAGAACTGCCAGGGGGTGGATGCCGCCCACTCCTCCCCCATGAACAGCATCGGGGTGAACGGTCCGAGCAGGGTCAGAGCCGCGGCGATCGCCAGCTGGCCGTCATCCAGTGTTGCGGTCAGCCGGTCACCCGCAGCACGGTTTCCGATCTGGTCGTGATCCTGACTGAAGACGACGAGGCGTGCGGGCGGCATGGTGAGGGTGTCGATGGGCCGGCCGTGGTGGCGCTCGCGGAACGACGAGTAGCTGCCGTCATGGAAGAACCCGCACGTCAGCACTTTCGCCAGGGCGCCCAGGCCCTCGAAGTCGGCGTAGTAGCCGGTGGTCTCCCCGGTCAGCGCGACGTGGAGCGCGTGGTGGAAGTCGTCGCTCCACTGGGCGTCGAGGCCGTCGCCGTGCGCCTCGCGGGACGTGATCAGCCGCGGATCGTTGAGGTCGGACTCCGCGATGAGCACGAGCGGGCGGCCGACGTGCGGCGACAGCGCGTCGACCTCGATGGCGAGCTCCTCGAGGATGTTCGTGGCTCTCGTGTCCACGAGCGCGTGCACGGCATCCAGCCGCAGCCCGTCGACGTGGTAGTCCCGCAACCACATGAGCGCGTTGTCGATGATGTACCTGCGCACCTCGTCGGATTCGGGACCGTCGAGGTTCAGCGCGCTGCCCCAGGTGTTGGCCTTGTCACCGCGCAGGTAGGGCCCGAACTTCGGCAGGTAATTGCCGCTCGGGCCGAGGTGGTTGTAGACGACATCCTGGATGACTCCGATGCCCGCCAGATGGCACGCGTCCACGAATCGTTGGTACGCAGGTGGTCCGCCGTACGGCTCGTGCACGGCGTACCAGAGCACGCCGTCGTATCCCCAGTTGTACGTGCCGTTGAACGCGTTGACCGGCAGCAGCTCCACGAAGTCGACGCCCAGCTCGCGCAGGTGGTCCACCTTGCCGGCGGCGGCATCCAGTGTGCCCTCCGGCGTGAACGTGCCGATGTGCAGCTCGTAGATCACCGAGCCGGCCAGCGGACGAGCTCGCCAGCCGGTGTCCGCCCAGTCGAAGCGCGACGTGTCGAACGACTGGGAGAGGGCGTGCACCCCACCCGGCTGTCGACGAGACCTGGGGTCCGGGTACGGCCCTTCCCCGTCGACCACGAATCCGTAGTCCTGGGCGCTCTTCGTCCCGAGGTCGCTCTTCGGAGTCCACCAGCCGTCACGTCCCCGGTCACGTTCGAGCGGATGCCGCTCATCGCCGATCACGAGCTCGACGCTCGTGGCGTGCGGGGCCCATACGTCGAACGTCACGAGGCCTCCCCGTCCGTCTCGGCCGGCGCCGTCAGCAACGCCACGGGATACGTGTCGAGCAGGTCCGACAGGGGGATGCTCCCGCCTGCGAATCGGCGCCCGGTCAGCACGTCGACCAGCTCGCGCCCAGCGGGCTCGATCGTCGTGTCGTGCCATCCGCCCGCGGATTCGAGACCGTATGGCAGTCGGGTCGCGACGGCGATCGCGCCGCCCCTGTCGAACGCGACCGCATGCTCCCGCATGCTGCCGAAGACCTCGACCGGCAGGTAGCGGACGAACCGCTCCGGATGCGCCCGGCGGAGCCGCAGCGTGCGCGACACCACGAGCAGCTTCGCCGCGCCTTCTTCGTCGACGGGTGGCAGCCATCCGTCGTCCAGGCGCTGGAGCAGCTCGGAGCGAAGCGCGAAGTCGACGGGTCGGCGGTTGTCCGGGTCGACCAGCGACTGCTCCCAGAGCTCGCTGCCCTGGTACACATCGGGAATCCCGGGGGCCGCGAGCTGCAGCAGCTTGGCGCTGAGCCCGTTCGAGAAGCCGGCCGGCGCGATCGCGGCGACGGTCTGCTCGACCACAGCGGCCAGCTCGGGGTCGTCGAAGACCTTGTCGATCGCGGCGTGCATCCGGTCTTCGAACGCCGTGTTCGGGTCGATCCAGTTCGTCGAGTCGCCGGCCTCGCGCGCGGCCTTCTCCGCGTAGGCGTGCAGCCGCTCCCTCGAGGCCGGCCAGGCTCCGACCACCGCCTGCCAGATCAGGTTCTCGAGGGCGGGATCGCCGAAGCCGGCCCTTCGTCGCAGCGTTCCGAGCGCGTCCGTCCAGAGCTGCGGGCGCTCGGCCAGCGCGGTGATGCGTGCCCGGACATCCTCTCCGCGTTTCGTGTCGTGCGTGGAGAGCGTCGTGAGCGAGTGCGGAAGCGCCGCCTGCCTTCTCGCCTGCCGCTCGTGGAACGTCGCGACGTCGATCGCGAACTCACTCGGATCGGCGCCGACCTCGTTCAGGGAGGTCAGGGTCGTGAAGCGGTAGAACGCGGAGTCCTCGACGCCCTTCGCCATCACCATGCCGGAGGTCTGCTGGAAGCGGATGGCCGCCGGATGCTCAGGGTCGGCGAGCGCGTCGGCCACCCGCGCGATCGTGTCGGCAAGGTCCGGGCGATGGGCGGCGGCCTCGGCGGCGGCCGCACGCAGGTGGCACTCGCCGAGCGGCAGGTACGAACGGTAGACCGGCATGGCGGCGAGCAGCTCGATGAGCGCGTCGGCGACCTGCTCGTCGCCCGTGTCGCTCCGCAGCTCCCGCGCCAGCCGGTTGACCTCGGAACGCAGGATGCCGTCGGCGACGGCGCGCTTGCTCCTGTACACCATGTCGTGCCAGCGCTGCGTCTCTGCGACCTGCAGGTTTCGACACGCCGCCTGCTGCGGCTGCTCAACCGACGGTGCGAGACCAGCCTGACCGCGGGCATCCACCAGTACTCGGTCGAAGTCCTTCAGCGCGTCGTAGCCGGTCGTGCCCATCGTGGCCCAGTTGCCGGGCAGCTGCTCGTCGCCTTCGAGGATCTTCTCCACCCAGACCGGCGCTCCGCCGGTCAGCTCGGCGAGGTCGTCAAGGTAGCCGCGCGGGTCGGCGAGCCCGTCCGGATGGTCCACCCGCAGCCCGTCTGCGAGACCTTCCCGGAACCAGCGCGCGATCTCCACGTGGGAGTCGGCGAAAACCTCGGGATCCTCCACCCGGATGGCGGCGAGGGAGTTGACGGCGAAGAAACGCCGGTAGTTCAGCTCGTCATCCGCTCGCCGCCAGTTGACCAGCTCGTAGTGCTGCCGATCGTGCACGTCGCGAGCAGAATCCTCGGGCGCCGGGGTTCCCTCGGCGATCGGATAGCGGTTGTCGTAGTACGCGAGGGTGTCGCCTTCGATGCGCAGCCGATCCAGCTCGTCGTCGCCGTCACCCAGGACCGGGATGCGGATCCTGCCGGCCGCCGCATCCCAGTCGACATCGAACGCTTCGGCGAACCGTGACTCACGGCCGTGCCGCAGCAGGTCCCACCACCACGAGTTGAGTCGCGGTGTGGCGACGCCCATGTGATTCGGCACGATGTCGACGAGGATGCCCATGCCGGCCGCGCGCGCCGTCCGCGAGAAGCGAGCGAACGCCTTCGCACCGCCGCGGTCTGGGTCGATGAGCGAGTGGTCGATCACGTCGTAGCCGTGCATCGAGCCGGGTTCGGCGCGCAGCAGCGGGGAGAGATAGACCCATCCAACGCCGAGACGGGCCAGGTATTCGCACAGCTCCACGGCGTCGTCGAGCGTGAACTCCGGGGTGATCTGCAGCCGGTAGGTCGAGCCGGGCAGCGGTCGCGTCATGCGTTCACCGTCGAGCGCAGCAGCGCGAAGGTGCGGCCACCGAGGATCAACGAGGCGCCGAGGCCGCCCTCCTCATGCCCCGGGTCGCTGGAGATGACGAGCCGCCACGTCTTGCCGCGGGCGTCGGGCAGCGTGAACTCCACGCCGTTGTCGGACGAGTTCAGAAGCAGCGCGAACGTGTCGTCGCCTTCCTGAGCGAGCACGAACGTGACGGCGCGAACATCCGGATTCTCCCAGTCCTCCGGCTCGACCTTCTCCCCGTCGGATCGGCGCATCACCACGGTGTTCTTCGACCCGGTGCTCGGCGCCTGCCGGAACCACGCGGGCCGCAGCGTATGGTTCTCGCTGCGCAGCCGGAGCAACTCCGTGGTGAAGGCAAGCATGTCGTCATCCACGTGTTCCCAGTCGAACCACGACGTCTCGTTGTCTTGGCAGTACGCGTTGTTGTTGCCGTTCTGGGTTCTGCCCATCTCGTCGCCGCCGAGCAGCATGGGCACTCCGGCGGAGAGCAGCAGCGTCGCCATGAAGTTCTTCTGCTGTTTGCGACGCCGGGCGAGCACCTCCGGATCGTCGGTCGGGCCCTCCACTCCGCAGTTCATCGACCTGTTGTCGTCTTCGCCGTCGTTGCCTCCTTCGCCGTTGGCCTCGTTGTGCTTGTGGTCGTACGAGGTGAGGTCGACGAGCGTGAAGCCGTCGTGCGCGGTGACGAAGTTCACGCTCGACAGCGGGGAGCGTCGGGATGCCTCGTACACGTCGGGGCTGCCGAGAACGCGCTGCGAGAGGGTGCCGAGCACGTCGTCGCCGCTGTTCCAGAAGCTGCGCACGTCGTCGCGGAACCTGCCGTTCCACTCCGACCACCTGGCCGGGAACCCGCCGAGCTGGTAACCGTGCGTGTCCCAGGGCTCGGCGATCATCTTCACGGTCGCCAGGATGGGGTCCTGCTCGACGAGCGTGAGGAACGCGCTGTGCAGCTCGGCCGATCCGTCTTGCCTGGTCAGCGTGGTCGCGAGGTCGAAGCGGAAGCCGTCGACGTGCATCTCGGTCACCCAGTAGCGCAGGGAGTCCATGATGAGCCGCAGCGCTGCCGGATGCCCGACGTTCAGACTGTTCCCGGTGCCGGTGGTGTCGAAGTAGGAGCTCTCGTCGCCCTCCACCAGCCGGTAGTAGGCGGCGTTGTCGATCCCCTTGAACGACAGAGTGGGCCCGAGCTGGTTGCCCTCGGCCGTGTGGTTGTAGACGACGTCGAGTATCACCTCGAGGCCCGCCGCGTGCAGTGCCTTGACCATCCACTTGAACTCGTCGACCTGCGGTCCGCCGTCGCCCGCAGAGGAGTACGCGCCGTGGGGAGCGAAGAAACCGATCGAGTTGTAGCCCCAGTAGTTGCTGAGGCCTTTCTCGAGCAGGTGGTTGTCCTGTACGTACTGATGCACCGGGAGCAGCTCGACGGCGGTGACGCCGAGCCTCGTCAGATGTTCGATGGCACTCGGATGCCCGAGGCCGGCATACGTGCCGCGCAACTCCTCGGGTACATCGGGATGCAGCTTCGTGAATCCCTTCACATGCGTCTCGTAGATCACCGTCTCCGAAAGGGATGTGCGCGGCGACGCGTCGTCCGACCAGTCGAACCGCGGGTCGATGACGACGCAACGCGGAACGGAGGCCGCGTCATCCGTCTCATCCATCTCCGAGGGCTCGTCGAGCTTGTGCCCGAACACGCTCGGCCCCCAGTCGTACCCGCCCTCGATGGCCTTCGCGTAGGGATCCAGCAGCAGCTTGTTCGGGTTGTGCCGGAGGCCGCGGTCGGGGTCCCACTCGCCGTGCACGCGCAGTCCGTAGCGCGTTCCCGGTTCCATTCCCGGAAGGATGCCGTGGAAGACGTGCCCCGTGTGCTCGGGCAGCGGGAATCGGGTCTCCTCGTCGCCGTCGAAGACGCACACTTCGACGAGTTCAGCGGTTTCGGAGTACACAGCGACGTTGGCGCCTCCCGGAACGAGGGAGACGCCAAGCGGGTATGGGCGGGAACGATCGGACGGCACTCGCCCATTGTGCGGCGAGGCCGAGCGGCTGGTCTACGGGTTGTTTCGCTCCCGCGCAACCCCTAGGAGTCGCCGCCGCACCCTGCGCGGTGCAGGGTTATGGTCGGGACATGGGGGCGCATCCTGAACTCGGAGAAGCGGTCTCCGACTGGATCGTCCGACAGCGGTGGTTCGCCGGCAAGGGCGGCGTGCCCCGCCTGCGGCTGCTCGCGTCGCTCGAGTGGTCTGCGGATGACGCGTGCCGGGTCGTCACGCACTTCGTGCTGGACGAGGGTGGTCAGCGGGGCGTGCTCTACCAGGTGCCCATCGTGTATCGCGCCACGGCGCCTGACTCGCTCGCGGCGTCCCACATCGGCTCGACCACGGACCCGAGTGGCAGCCGTGTCCACGCGTATGACGGCCCGCACGATCCCGCCTTCACGGAGTTGCTACTGCGTCTCGTGCTCGACGAAGGTCGCATCGAAGGCGAGCCGGTTTCCGCCCGCGGTGTGCGTGTGCATCGGCGCGACGGGGCCCCGGACGAACATCGGATGTCGCGGATGCTCGACTCGCGTGTTCTCGCCGGCGAGCAGTCCAACACATCGATCGTGTACCTGGTGGCGGATGACGTCGGCGAGAGGCAGCTCATCTGCAAGGTCTTCCGCTCTCTGCACCATGGCGAGAACCCTGATGTCGTACTCCAGTCGGCGCTCTACGCCGCCGGTTCCGCGTCGGTTCCCGCCGTGGTCGGCAGCGTCGTCGGCGAATGGCCCGATACAGGACGAGCCTCCGGCCGCGCGCAGGGCCACCTTGCGTTCGCTCAAGAGTTCCTCGCAGGGGCGATGGATGCCTGGCAACTCGCGCTCGACGCTGCGGCCTCGGGCACCGACTTCACCGCGAGCGCGCGGCAAATGGGATCGGCGATCGCCGAGGTGCACACAGTGCTTGCCTCGGCGTTCCCGACCAAGGAGCCCAGCCGCGACGACCTCGCCGTGTTCGCCGCACTGTGGCAGGAGCGCCTCGAAGCCGCGATCGGCGAGGTGCCGGAACTCCAGGCGCTGCGTCGCTCGATCGAAGCGACGTACGCGCGGGCTGTAGCTGCCTCATGGCCGCGACTGCAGCGCATCCATGGCGATCTTCACCTCGGTCAGATCCTCGCGGTCCCCGGAGATCGGTGGGCGATCATCGACTTCGAGGGCGAACCGATGCGAACGCTGGAGACCCGTTCGGTGCCGGATGCGCCGCTACGGGATGTCGCAGGAATGATGCGCAGCTTCGACTACGTCGCCGGCGCCAACGAGTCCACACCTGGCGTTCGCGACTGGACGAGCAACTGCCGGAGCGCGTTCCTCGACGGCTACAGCGAGCGATCCGGGCACGACCTGCGACGCGACGCCGCGTTGCTCGATGCGTTCGAGTTGGACAAGGCGCTGTACGAGGCGGTGTATGAGGCGCGCAACCGGCCCACGTGGCTTCCCATCCCGGTTGCCGCGATCCGGCGCCTCGCGTGACCGTTTTGTCGCGTGGCGGTCCCCCTAGGCTTCGAGCATGACTAGTCGCATCGCGGCGATCTCGATGGTTGCCATCAATCCCCAGCGAGTCGCAGAGTTCTGGGGCGCCGTGCTTGGTTGGCCCATTGTGCAGTCGGACGACACTGGAGCCGACATCGGGCCCGCAGATGGCTCTGGTTTCCGGATCGAGATCGGGCGAGTTGCTGAGGAGAAGATAGTCAAGAACCGGATTCATCTCGACCTGCGGGCAGACGGGACGAGTCAAGACGAAGAAGTAGACCGGCTCCTTGGCCTGGGGGCCAAGAGAATCGATGTAGGCCAGCCGGCCGACGCTACCTGGGTCGTTCTCGCGGACCCCGAGGGCAACGAGTTCTGCCTTCTCCTGCGCACCGTGCAAGAGGCTGCCGGACGCGTGTAATCGACAGACGCAAGGGCGGTAGGTGAGTAACGAGATCCGCGAGCGTCGGTATACTCAGAGTATGACTACCACGATCAAGGTGAGCGACGAGCTTCGCGACCGGCTGAAGGCTCAGGCCGCGCGCGACGGCCTCACCTTGGGTGCCCATCTGGCCAGGCTGGCGGATGCGGAAGATCGACGCGAGAGGCTGCAGGCGCTGAAGAGCGCGGTCACCGCCACCTCGGCCGCGGACGTCGCATCGCATGCGGCGGAGTCCGCCGAGTGGGAGCGCACTGAGCTGACCGACGCGACCTCGTGACGGATATCGAGCTCGCCCCGGGAATTGTTGCCTGGGCATCCCTCGAGCCCGTTCGCGGCCGGGAACAGGGCGGTCATCGCCCGGTCCTGATCGTCGCGTCAACTGGATACCTCGACGCCGTCACGACCCTCGCCATCACGCTGCCCATCACCACGACGGACCGTGGCTGGCCGAACCACATCCGCGTCGACGGGCCGAGCGGCCTCGACCGCCCCTCCTGGATCATGACCGAACAACCCCGCACACTCTCCCGCGACCGGATCACGGGCATCGCCGGCCAGCTCTCGCCCGAGTGCCTCGCCCAGGTGCGCATCTGGCTCGCCGACTTCCTCGACCTCTGAAAACATCGGCACCGAACACTCGAAGGCGTGCCTCCCACGATGGCTGGCCCGTCACGACTGAAACGAGAACGAAATCCGCGGAATACGCGGCTTTTGAGTGCTTTTCGATCATCGCGACCACGTCCCGCTGCAGCCCCCGGTCGCGATCGACTCGATCAGCTCGATGTCGACGCCACCCGCACTCACGGACTATTCCGCCTTCGCCGGATGCGCGCGGTGGCGATGCCTTGCGTCGCCACCTTCGGCGGGAGCGGGACTTGTCCCTACGGCTCCCCCACACACCGCTTCGCGGTGCGCGGGGCCCCTCGCCGTGGGGGCCCACCCGCACGAGCGGCTTCGCGCCCGCGTACGGTACGAATGAGGAGAGCCCCGCTTTCGGCGGGGCTCTCCTCATTCGTAGCGGGAGCGGGACTTGAACCCGCGACACCACGATTATGAGCCGTGTGCTCTAACCACCTGAGCTATCCCGCCGCAGACTCCGTGCCGACTGGAACAGCCGCTGCACCGAGCTGGAGCCCCGAGTCAGGATTGAACTGACGACCCCTTCCTTACCATGGAAGTGCTCTACCACTGAGCTATCGGGGCGCACCGAAAGACGTGAGGTCCGAATCGGCAACCGTACGAGAATACCATCATCCAGCAGCCCGATCGGCCACGTGACGCTCCGTGGTAGCGGCGTCGATCACCCGGTGCAACGCACCACGAAGAGCCTCGAGTTCGGACAGTTCCATGCCGAGCCGCTCCACGATCTGCGGCGGAACATCCAACGCTTTCTCGCGCAGCCGGCGGCCCTTGTCGGTGAGAGTGACACGGAGCATCCGTTCGTCGTTCGGGTCGCGCTCGCGCCTGACGAGACCGGATGCCTCCAGCCGCTTCAGCAGCGGAGACAGCGTCGCCGGCTC